>DASWUO010000106.1:0-5110 GCA_036401615.1 Bacilli bacterium
GCTCATGTTGCAATTGCAATTGAAAACATTTCAATTTTTGCTGCAATGCTTATAGTGGATGAACAACTTTGGGATGGTCAAGAGAGATCAACCAGATACCAGAACTTCAAAAAGACAAAATATTATATTCCAGATGGAGCTTCAAATACATATATATTGATTGCAGATAAGATGTTTACTCAATATGATATTTTAACTGAAAAAATTAAGTTAGCATTAATTGAAAAATATGAAAAGCCAACTTCAATCTCAGAAGAAACATACATAAGGACACTTAAAGCTAGGGCTTTTGATGTTTCTCGCTATTGGTTACCTTTAAGTACAAGAACTAGTTTAGGTCAAATAACTAATGCTCGGTCACTCGAGAAGCAAATAAGTAGACTATTCACTCAAAGTTTACCTGAAATTAAAGAAATAGCACAAGAACTTAAAGATTCTGTTGTGTCAAATGAGCCGGTTAACTTTATGTTTAAGAAAATAAATACAGTAAATGTTGAGTCAAAGGATAACCTTTTAAACAATGGCCCGTTATTACCTACTTTAACTAAATATGCAAAAGAAAATGAGTACTTATTAAAAACGAAAAAGAAGTTAAAATCATTAGTGGATGAGCTTTTTAAGGGGTATGAGCCAACGGTAAAGTACGGTGTGAAATTACATATATATAACAATCCCAAAAATCATGCATGTTCATCATTAATATATAGCGTTTCTAACTTTTCATATGAACAGATTAATTCGTTTGTCGAGAATATGCATGATAATATAAAAGATGAAATTATAGGTACGGCTTTTCAATTTAGAGGTAAACATGATGCATGGTTACGAGAGCTTCAATCTTCTCCACTAATTTTTGATATTACTATGGATATTGGTTCATTTAGAGATCTCAATAGACACAGAAAGGTGTCTAAAATTTTACAAACCCCATCTGAATCATACGGATATGCCATACCTGAAATAATAAACGATTTAAATTTATTTAACGAATATTCACAAGAAATGGATTCTCATTTTCATTCAATTAAGAACTTATCTTTTGAATGGGATCCATTGCAAAGCCAATATTTATTGCCTTTAGGTTCACTTTGCAGATCGTTACATCAAATGGATTTACATCAAGCCGCTTATTTAATTGAACTACGAACGGGTTCTGCAGGACATTTTAGTTATAGAGAGATAGCTTATCAAATGTTTGAAGAAATTAAAATTAAATATCCAGAATTGTCCAAATATATTCGTGCAATTAATCCAAGAGAAATTTATGATCCATTTAAACGTTAATTAGAAAGTTCTATCAGTGATATCGTGATTGATTAGGAATTTACAAAGGGTAAATATTTTGTTTGCATTAAGCTATTTAAGATATAGTCTTAGTTATTATAATTCAAAATCCAGTCTTTATGGTATGTGAAACCACCTCAACCGGGAGAGTGCTTGCATGGCATGCAAGAGGTCAGGGGTTCGATCCCCCTTGTCTCCATACCTAATTTTATCTTGTTTATGAGTTCATGAGTTACAAAAGTAGGGCCCGGACTTGGAAAACCATTCACTTGTACGAAAAATCATACAATTGTTTGTAATTTGTTGCAGATCTGTCTAGTTTGTACGATTAAGCGTACAAAAGTTGATTGTTGGGAAGCAAATCAATCAATTTTATATGAAAAATCATATAAATCGTTTCAAATTGACTGTAGATGTATAAGTTTTGTGTGAAAAATCATACAAAAGGGCAATAAAATATAGAGTGGCGAAGCACGCCCTGATGATCCTTTTGAAGGAAGGATGATTGGGGTGTTTTTATTATTTTATCATTTATGAAAGGAGCCGAATATAGGATGAGTTTTGGGATGGAGCACGATAGGTGGATACAGAAACATTTGGATCGGCGTCATGGGGAGAGAAAGGATGCACTGAAAAGAGGACACGGATATGGAAATCGAATGTTTGCAGAAAAAATATGGTGGCCCCTCACGGGGCATTTAAACAGTTTGCATCCGGGATATGAGGTTATGGACTGGCGGGGGCGGTCTTACTTTGTAGACTTTATGTGGATCTTGGGTAGACATCGTTTCGTATTCGAGATCATGGATTATGGATCACACGGTAAAGATCGTACGAAATATCGGATGGACCTGAATCGGGCACTGTTTCTCCAATCGCAAGAGTGTCATGTCATATCCATATCATTCGATGAGATGAAAGAAAATCCGTTATTCCTTCAAGCTATGCTGAATACAATCTTGGCACCCTATTTTGCTTCAGCAGAGAAGAATGGAACGATTTTACATAAATTTGCGAATATCGAACGACAGCTAATGCGTCTGGCTATCCGTCACAATCGTATGGTTAGTCCTTCAGTAGCAGCAAAGGAACTTGAACTCCACAAACAAACCGTCATCAAGTACTGCCGTCAGCTTGTAGATAAAGGCAAGCTCCGAGCTGTTCCCGCAGGAAAGTCAGGAAAGATATATCATTATGAGTATGTAGGAACCATGCAGAGTCCCGATTTGATTTGAAAAGACAACTGATTCTCTTAAACGGGAATGTGACTTTCCCCTTTTAATCGACTAGTAAGGGTCGTCGGATATATGATACATCCCCCTTGTCTCCGCTATATCAACGATTACATGCTGCCTTCGGGTAGTATTTTTGATTTTTGCAAATTTTTGATGAGGTATCATAGATATCAAATAAATCATGTTCCGACAATAATACAATGTATTTTTTACTCATAATTATGCTATAATATAAAGAACTAACAGAATGAAGGAGAGAGACTATGCCTAGTATTCGTCCTATATCGGATTTGCGTAACCATGCCAATGAAATTTCTGAGTTTTGCCATAGAGAACATGAACCCGTATTTATAACGAAAAATGGGACCGGGGACATAGTGGTGATGAGCATTGAGGCCTATGAGGGTCAGCAGGCTCTAATTGAACTCTTTAGTAAACTATCCGAGGCAGAAGCAGAGATTGCAAACGGGGCAAAGGGTGAGGATTTCTTTGTAGTAGCCAAAAAGCTAAGGGCAGGCGTTCATGGAAAATTATAAATTGCTAATATTTCCTTCGGCTAAGCAGGATTTACAGGAAATCGTTGATTACGTCAATGAATTATCTGTCGAGGCGGCATTTAAATTATATGATGACATAGCTGAAAGTATTGGCTCGCTCTTGGAAATGCCAATGCGCTGTCCCTTGATGAAGAGTACTGCCCTCCGTGCAAAGGGATACCGCGTATTAATCATAAATAACTATTTGGTGTTCTATGTTGTGAATGGAGAAATGGTGGAAATACGGAGGATACTTTACAAACGAAGACAATATGCATCCTTGCTTTGAACTTTGGTTTTGCGGATATCCCTTCTGGTATGTGAACCCGCCTCAACCGGTAGAGTGCTTGCATGGCATGCAAGAGGTCAGGGGGGCAGATCGCTTGGACTGGAGCGAAGCGGAAGGAAACCGCAATTGAAATGCATCCTCTATGATCGTCATCATTGTATATGCTTCCCGTAAAGTTAATGGACATTTCAATATCCCCCTTGTCTCCACCATAATCAAATTAATAATCCTTTGACATTAATTGTCCCGGGATAGTCCCCCCTCAAAATCTATTAAAGAATCGTATAGATAAATGAAAACTAAATCCGACAAAGGCAAAGCCGTTGAAAAATGGTGACGCAAAGCTACAGGGGCTAAGGTCGAAGAGACAATGCCAGCCAGCTACCGGTTATCCTTTATGATGAAGGCTTATCCGGCAGAGGACAAGCCATTTTTTTATATTATAGGAGGAATTTACAATGAAAAAAACAACGGCAATGCTTTTATCACTCGTACTCAGTTTCTCGTTACTGGCTGCTAATGCGCTCGCAGCAGCTCCCCTGTCAGAACAAGGTAAAAAATCCGAAGAAACGGTAAATGTTTCAAAGGGCAACAAGCCCAAAGCGGATGATGAGAAAAAGCGGGGACTTTTTAAGGCTTACGAGAATGTTGCAGGAACTCCGGCAAAAAGCATTATTGCCAATCTAATTGAACAACAATACAGTCTGGAGGAATTAATTAATTTTTTAAATGAAATAGAAGAAGACTTGGAAGATGGCACTGAGGACGCTGAAGCTGTCGAAGACGAAGAAGCTGCCGAAGATGAAGAAGCTGTCGAAGACGAAGAAGCCGCCGAAGATGAAGAAGCAACCACAGATGAAGAAGCTGCAACCACAGACGCCACGGCGCTTAAACTAAAAAAAGCGGAATTCAAAGCTTATGCCGATGAACTGCGTGAACAGATTAATCGGGAAAGAAAAAATCTTAAGCTTTCAAATAAAGTGTTGTCGGATCTTGCCAGCATCTATGAAAAGGCCGGCTCCATAGAAGATGCCGCTGAAATGCAGCAAGAATCTGTTCTGGAGGATATTAAAGATATAGAGTCCTATAAAAAACTGAGCAAAATGTACGAGAAAATGGGTCGGAAAGGTGTTAAAGCCTTTGTGAATGGAACACAGCCTAAATTTGACGTATCTCCAATCATCAGAAGCGGGCGTACACTAGTCCCCTTCCGTGCTATTGCCGAAGCGCTTAAAGCAGAAGTCAAATATAACGCGGAAGAACGATCCGTTACTGTCACTAGAGACGGGGTAGTGGTGAAATTGTTCATCGGCAGCACTATTGCTTATGTCAATGGAAAAGAAGTCACTTTAGATGTTCCGCCGATGATTGTCAACGGTCGAACAATCGTCCCTGTTCGATTCATCAGCGAAGCTTTCAATTCGGTTGTGAAGTGGGAGGCAGAAACACAAACGGTCATTATCTACGAAGAACCAGTTGAAGAAACACAACCGCCGGTCGAAGAAGTAGAACCGTCAGATGACGGTATTGCCGAATAAGCATAAGCATAGTTCTGTTAGCCCTCAGAAATTGGGGGCTTTTTTAAAAAACATCTGGCTAATCCGGAAAAACCCCTCTAGAATAAAACTAAACAGTGTAGAGAGTTATTTAGGGGTGAGTTAATGCAGCAATACGAACTGGAACAAATGATTATCCAAGCACAAAAACGTGATCAGCTTGCCCGGGAGAGACTAATTCGGCATTATAAACCTTGGGTCATCAACTCC
>DASWUO010000107.1:0-1567 GCA_036401615.1 Bacilli bacterium
AGAAAATGGAGATAATAAAAGGTGGGGATCAAGGGCTAAACCAAGAAAAAAAGGAAGTTAGTTTATGGAATATCCAATTGAAGTTAGAAAAATAGATCCGTCGATAGAATTTTATTCGGAAGTTGTTCCGCTTGTTAAAGAAGCTGAAGATTATTTGCAAAGACATTCATGGTGTAAGGAAATTCGTAATGGGTGGCTCTTTATTAATACTGGATTTGCCCTTTGTATATTTTTGTTTGATGTCGAAACGCAGAATCCTGACGATGGATTTACATGGGTTATGGTTGGCGATTTTCCACCCATGTATTCGGATACTTATAGTGTCCCAACAACTAAAGACCTACTCGAATTCTATATTGAACTTGCCAACGAATGGATTACTAATGTTGAAAGCGGCAAATCAATAGAAGATTGCTATCCGTTTGACGCATCGACGGATAAGCATTCAGTTGAATTGTTTAAAAGGAAGTTGAATTCTCTAAAAACTATAATTCTTCCACATATTGATGAATTAAATTTCAAGAATGCAATAAAACAGTAATTATCTTCTATGAAGCGATTATTCTGGTTTTTATTTTTATTATTTATAGGCGGAATTATTAATGCTCAAACAATTAATCAAAATTCTGCGAAGCAATCTGTGACAGAGCAAGCCAATCAAATGTCAAACTTGTACAAATCTGGTGATCACAAAGGGTATGTAAGATTTATTCATCCAGTGATAGTTCAGGCAGCAGGAGGCGAAAACAAAATGATTGAGCTTTTAACCGCACAAGATGTACAAATCCAAGGCAAGGGAGTAAAAATAAACAGTATCATTTTTAATTCTCCTTCGGAGATAGTGAAGAGCAAAACTGAATTGCAATGTACCATCTCGCAGCAGACAGAATTAAAGCCGGCAAAAGGAAGGGTTATAACTTACACAACATTAATAGCGATCTCAATAGATAACGGAAAGAACTGGAAATTTATAGACACTGCCAAAATGGATATTGCAGCAGTTCGTAAGTTGTATCCGAATTTGAGTAGTAAAATAACATTGCCGCCGAAACGACGGCCTACAGTTTACACGATGTAATTACTAAGTCGCAGCGATGCGGCTTTTGTTCATTTAGGAAGCGAAAGCCTTTCTGTTTTTGAAGTCTATTATAAGAGCATCGGAGGTAATAAAGATGTGTTCCTGCTCTTGTTCGGAAAGGTTTTGAATACCTTTTAATCGTTGCAAAATCTTTGGGTTTTTAAAAAGTTGGTTATCCTCACTCTCACCCAGCAAGTCACCGTTGTATTAAGAATAGCGAGAATAGCAGGCAGTATCTCATCCGTTCATGACCGCTGGAAGGGAGGATATGACGAATACCTGCGTGGATACAAATATTCTTACGATAAGGCCAACCGGTTCACGCACGCATCCTATGGATTTAAATACGAGAACCAGTGGGGACCTAACAACTGGGATTGGACGCAGCGATATGATGAGCAGATTAACGAATACGACCGCAACGGCAATATCAAACAACTGACGCGATGGCATGGCTCATGGATGAAGGTGGACGATTTGCGTTATACG
>DASWUO010000108.1:0-5792 GCA_036401615.1 Bacilli bacterium
GTAGGCAATGATCTGGTTATAGACAATGATGCCGACCAATCCCGCACAAAGTAAGCCGACCAAGGCTTGGAACCAGTATTTTTTCAGAAAGTTCTCCATACTGTCTCACCTTCTATCTTCATGGATGTATTGTGTCAAAGATCATAACAATAAAAGTGATCATGAGATAATTGATCGAAAACATAAAGTTTTTCTTCGCCCATACATCGTCATCCTTGGCCCGGAAGCCGGATAAGCACATATAAAGCCAGACCAGCCCAAGCGCCAGCGCCACGTAGAAATATACATTGCCGACATATCCGTAATACCTTAGTAAAAGCGTTGTGGGAATAAGTAAAACGACATAAGGAATCATCTGAATCTTGGTTCTCAGCACACCTTTCACCACGGGCAGGATTTGAAATCCAGCAGCGCGGTACTCTTCTCTTCGGCGAATGCCCAAGGACCAGAAATGGGGGGGCTGCCACAAAACCAGGATAGCGAATAGGATCCAGGCACCGGCATCCATGACACCGGAAACTGCACAATATCCAATAATAGGGGGCATAGCACCGGAAACAGCTCCCGCAATAGTACTAAGGGTTGAAGTCCGTTTCAACCATGCGGTGTAAATGCCAACATAAACGATCATTCCAATCAACCCCAGAAAAGCGGTTAATACATTTAATTGAAGGAGCACAAGAAGTCCAATGAGGCCCAAGATCACGCCATACCAGAATACATGCATCGGCTGAAGCCGGCCGGAGGGCAGCGGACGTTCTCTGGTTCGGGCCATTTTCTGGTCTAACTCGCGATCCAGAAAGTTATTCAACACACAGGAGCAGGCCATGACTAAAGTAGCACCGATGAGTGCCAAGATCAACCGGTTCCAATCAACCTCCCATTGGGAAGCCAGCCAGAACCCGGCAAACGTTGCAATTAAATTGGACATGATAATTCTTGGTTTGGTTATATAGAAATAATCCTTCCAGGAAGCCTGGCGTTTATCCGGATGTGCAGATCGTGTTTCAGTTGGATCAGTTGAGTCAGATACTAGAATCGATCCAGCTTGGGTGTCTAATGATTTGTCCACGAGTTTATAAAATCCTCCTAAGAGTTGCCTGGCTTTATCCGCTTAATGAAGTGAAATTCCACAACATTAGCATGCGCCAACTTTAATAATATCAACCCCTGTCGCATTTTACAATGTTTGTCTGCCTTGTTCATGAAATTGTCGAATCGAGAAGCTAGGATAGGGTAAATAGGTGAATTCACTTCATCATATCTCACATAGTCTTATATAAGTAATTCCCCGATGCGCTTTAGAAACATTTTCATCTGATTTTAACCGAAGATAGTCTTTTATGATATATAGCTTAAATTCCGAAGATACCCAGGATGCAAACTCAAAAGCAATATCTTTATGTGCGAACGTGCCGCCATATCTTCCGGATTTCGAAATGATGCCAATTGCATTTGTGTTGGCAACCCACTTTTGAGGAGAAAGTACAAAAGCATTTTTCCTTGTATCTGGCAATATCAGTCAGAGAAATGTAGTCATTTTCGTTCCCACTCGAAAGCACAGCAATTTCTGTGCCATTGGCATTAATTTCCCCTTTTATTTTTTTATTGTCCATCTAAGCTGCCTCATTTCAATTCAAATTTCCTGTCTCTTTTCATAGATCAAATTTAAACCATTGGTGGATTTAAATACTCTTCAGGACTTACCCACTTACAGGGTGAATATCCCAAATGTGATTAAATAATAGCAATGTTGGGGAACGTATGGCGAAGTAGTGCAATAACCACGATTGATTATGCAATAATAATAGATACATCACCCCCTTAAAAGACAGATAAAGCAAGTTCATGCCATAACGAGGATTGGTGATTCGCCGTTAGAGCATAACTTTGCAATAACTAATGGAATCACAGGTTTAAGACAAATATCATGGCAGTTTCGCTCTTGAAGTTGGCATTTCTATGCAATAACCCGATATAAAGCCTATATAAAATAGATAATTCAGTGTGAAATGGTTCGATTTTCAAACCAATTGGGATTGATATCCGTTAAGTGGGTAAGTCCTGTAACTCTTTCAGCATACCAAACATTAGTTCTTATTGGAAGGACTTATTGATTCGAGTCGCTTACTTTCTAACCAGAAGCGGAGGCAGTTGCAGCAATTGTCTCCTCAAACACTCCCATATTAGTTTAATTAAGGCCTGAACCTCAGCAGCTTTTGATCCCAACATGCTGACAAGTAACCCATGCTTATAAGTGAAGCTTACACCACTGTATACCATTTGATTGGATTCGAGGATATTGCGGATTTCTACTATATGCTCGGGGCGCAGCAAATCAGAGAAGACCATAAGATTGCCGAGATAGGTTTGGTCCTCCCAACTACCCAGCCATTTCATCTTTTGTTCAGAGGGCTTGATCTTCTGACTGCTGTAATAAATTAATTCGTCGTTATACACAACTTTTAAACGGTTCACATATGAATGATACTCAAACACCTCTCCATGGAACGTTCTTCCAGGGCACAACACTTCCGCCATCATGATTGTGCCCCCCTGCTCCAGCTTTACATCATTAACAGAAGTAAAGTCGGAATCTTTATATGGCATAACCGGCTCCGGAAAATACTCCAATACCGCATGTTTTCCCACCCAAATATTCAGTGTTTGTGTAGAGGGGTTGTTCTTGGATGGATGGAGTTTAGTAAAGGATTGATTAGTGATATAGACGTTTGCGCCCTCTTCCAAATGCCAATTCAACTTATAATGATCCCCCGCCATGATGCCTGGCGAGGAATCCATAACATAGACCGCCAATTGATTCGGTTCGAATTGAAACACTTTGGCAATTTTCAAAGGGGCGGTATGATATTTCTGAACCATCATCGTACGCTGTTGACTGACCGCAAATCTAGCCGAAAGCCCAGTGATAGCATCAGGCATGCAAGTACTCTTCCTCCAGCCAAGTGACCAGTTCATCAACCCCTTGACCCGAATACAGATTGGAAAAGATAAAAGGCCGCTCGCCTCTCATTCTTCGGGTGTCGCTTTCCATCACTTCTAAACTCGCGTTAACGTAAGGGGCCAGATCTATTTTATTAATCATCAGCATATCTGAACGCATAATTCCGGGGCCGCCTTTGCGGGGGATTTTCTCTCCTTGGGCGACATCAATGATATAGATGAAACGATCCACCAACTCCGGGCTGAAGGCTGCTGCAAGGTTGTCGCCGCCGCTTTCAATAAAGATCATATCAAGATGATCGAAACGACCCATTAACTCCTCAATAGCTTCAAAATTCATGGATGCATCTTCACGGATAGCGGTATGAGGGCACCCTCCGGTTTCCACACCTATAATGCGATCAGCCGGCAGAGCCTCAGTCCGGGTAAGAATTTCGGCATCTTCCTTGGTATATATATCGTTGGTGATGACGGCAATACTGTATTTACCAGTCAGTTTGCGGGCTAATCTTTCGACCAATGCTGTTTTGCCTGAACCGACCGGACCGCCAATGCCGATTCTCATTGGCCGGTTGTGATGATTTATTGTCTTTTCCCAAAGCACATGGGTATGGCCGTTTCCTTCACACATGAGATGAACCTCCCGATGATATATATTTCATTGTCAATCTTGTTCTTCTAACCTCTAGACTCTAACGTCTATCTTATGACATAAACAATCTTGAATACAACACTTCATGACGCATCATGGCGATATCCGCAGCAGGTATGCTGCTGTTCAACTCCAGCGGATCCAATGCAGACACACTATCCCATGCAGTATGAATTAGGGGCAGAAGATCAGCAATCAACACTTGCACTTGGGTTTGCCCGATGGACATCAGCCTTAACCCGCTATTCACCGCGGCCACCACGGCATTATACAGATAACCTTCCGCAGCCATTTGGAGCGGCACTTGCAGGTTATAACATATTAGTCCATGTACAATGGGATATGCTCCATAACATTGCTTCGACCTTAATGCTTCTTGCAGAGGCATCCAATTCAAACGTGGATACATGGACTGGGCTAGTTGAAATAAGCGTTTGCCCATTTTCTGCACACCATCACGGGTTTCACTTGAAGCTCTCTGCACGTGCAGCAGTTGATCTATTGTCCATAGCTGGTCCCACTGCTGATCCGGCACATATTGATAGACCGCCTTAATGCCCATACCGTCCGTGGAAGCCCAGTTATGAAACAACATGGTGCGCACATATTCCCGCAAATGATCGATAGAATGGATCTTTCCTTCTTGGACCATCGTCTCCAAACCAAAGGAATGGGAGAATCCGCCGATAGGCAATGCTGAATCCAAAAATTGACTATAGGCCAACCAATTCGTTGAGAGAACTTGATCCACGAGAAATCACCATCCGTATTAATTTCGGTTTGCTCAAGAAAGTTGGTAGGAGGAATGGAGAGTGGGCCCTTGAACCCTGCTGTAGTTTTTAGAGGGAAAATCTCCTGCTAAAATCACTGCATAACCTCCTGTTCGCGATTTAACGGGAAAATCTCCTGTTATTTTCGCTCAAATCCACTCTTTGCTCAATAATTGCTGATTTTAGCTGGAGGAATTCCTGTTATCTGTTGAAAGTAGGGATGGCGCCAAAATTATCAGGAACTTTTCCTTCTAAATGTATAGGCGGATGCAATACGGGTTGTTACACCCCAATTCTCAGAACATGAAATACAATTGAGCCATCGGCAGCACTGTGGCTGGTTCACATGTAATATGCTTCCCGTCCACCCTGACTTCATAGGTTTCGGGATTCACTTCTATCTTCGGCGTCTGATCATTGTGAATCATGTCTTTTTTCGAAATGTCCCGGCATTTGTGCACGGCTTCGACTCGTTTCATCAGGCCAAGCTTCTCATGAACTTTGTTATCTACAGCCGATTGGGACATAAACGTAATTGAATTCTTATAGATAGAACGGCCATAAGAGCCAAACATCGGTCTGCCATATACAGGCTGGGGTGTCGGTATCGATGCATTAGGATCACCCATCTGGGCATAGGCGATTGTGCCCCCTTTGAGAATAAGCTCCGGTTTGACACCGAAAAACGCTGGGGACCACAGAATAAGATCGGCAAATTTTCCGGCTTCGACCGATCCTACCAGATGAGAGATACCGTGGGTTATGGCTGGATTGATCGTATATTTGGCGATGTAACGTTTGATCCGAAAATTATCGTTGTCTTCCTGATCGCTTGCTGCCGCATGTTCATCCATGTTGTCATCCTGATTGGAAGAAATTAGAGTGCCTTTCTCTCCCGGAGCCGGCACCAGATGCCCGCGCTGTTTCTTCATCTTATCGGCCGTTTGCCAAGTTCGGATAATCACTTCTCCAACACGCCCCATAGCCTGTGAATCTGAGCTGATCATACTGAACACTCCAAGGTCATGGAGAATATCTTCGGCGGCAATCGTTTCCGGCCGGATACGGGAATCCGCAAAAGCTACATCCTCAGGAATACTGCTGTCCAGATGATGGCAAACCATCAGCATATCCAGATGCTCGTCTATTGTATTAATAGTAAAAGGACGTGTGGGGTTTGTAGAAGAGGGCAGAATATTAAGCTCGGATGCGGCTTTGATAATATCCGGAGCATGCCCGCCGCCGGCACCTTCAGTATGATACGTATGAATCGTACGATTCCCTATCGCCGCCAACGTATCTTCTAAAAATCCGGATTCGTTCAAGGTATCCGTGTGAATCGCAACTTGAATATCGAACCGATCAGCAACCGATAAGCAGCTGTCTATTGCAGCAGGAGTTGTCCC
>DASWUO010000109.1:0-9682 GCA_036401615.1 Bacilli bacterium
CGCCGCTACGCTTATTTGGCTCTGGTGATCATTGCCACGCTTGTTACGCCCCCTGATCTTATTTCCGATCTTCTTGTATCTATCCCCCTTCTCCTATTGTATGAATTCAGCGTGATGCTCTCGCGAATGGTTTACCGCAAACAACTGGCAGCCGATGCTGCGAGAGAGGCGGAGTAATATTTTACAAAAAAAATTTAAAATTTACGTAAAACCACTTGAAAAAAGTTGGAAATATGAGTATCATAATAAGTGTTGTTAGCACTAACGTCATTTGAGTGCTAACAAACAAATGAAATAGTTTTCCAAAAACAAACCATATTTTAGAGGAGGCATTACCCAAATGATCAAGCCTTTAGGTGATCGCGTATTAATCGAAGCAAGTGCGAAAGAAGAAACTACAGCAAGTGGCATTGTATTGCCTGATACAGCCAAGGAAAAGCCGCAAGAAGGCAGAGTTGTAGCCGTTGGCAACGGAGCATTGAAAGACGGAGAGCGCATACCTTTAGAGGTAAAAGAAGGCGACAAAATCATTTTCTCCAAATACGCAGGGACAGAAGTGAAGTTTGAAGGACGCGAGCTATTGATTATGCGTGAGAGTGATATTCTGGCCATTCTGGGCTAATTAGTGCTGCTGTAAGTTTTAGAAAGTCATGGTTCAAGAATAATAAAAAAAACAATACTTAGATTTCGGGAGGATATAGGATAATGGCAAAGGAAATTAGATTTAGTGAAGACGCACGCCGTGCGATGCTTCGTGGTGTAGATGCTTTAGCAAACGCGGTAAAGGTAACTTTAGGGCCTAAAGGCCGTAACGTAGTGCTTGAGAAGAAATTCGGAAGTCCGTTAATTACGAATGACGGTGTTACGATTGCCAAGGAAATTGAATTAGACGATCCGTTTGAGAACATGGGAGCCCAGCTTGTTAAAGAAGTTGCCACCAAGACCAATGATGTGGCCGGAGACGGTACTACCACAGCAACAGTTCTTGCCCAAGCGATGATTCGTGAAGGATTGAAGAACGTAACAGCAGGCGCTAACCCAATGGTTATCCGTAAAGGGATCGAGAAAGCCGTCAAAGCTGCAGTTGAAGAGTTGGCCAGAATCGCTAAACCTATCGAAGGAAAACAATCCATTGCTCAAGTAGCTGCGATTTCATCCGGCGACGAAGAAGTAGGCCAATTGATTGCCGAGGCTATGGAAAAAGTCGGAAATGACGGGGTTATCACAGTTGAAGAGTCCAGAGGTTTCATCACTGAGCTTGAAGTTGTAGAAGGTATGCAATTCGACCGCGGATACATCTCTCCATATATGATTACTGACACAGACAAGATGGAAGCCGTCCTTGACGATCCGTACATCTTGATCACAGACAAGAAAATCTCCAATATTCAAGAAATTCTGCCTGTGCTTGAGAAAGTGGTTCAACAAGCACGTCCATTGCTGATCATCGCTGAAGATGTTGAAGGAGAAGCGCAAGCTACCTTGATCGTGAACAAACTTCGCGGAACCTTCACATGCGTAGCTGTAAAAGCACCAGGATTCGGCGATCGCCGCAAAGCGATGCTTCAGGACATTTCCGCTTTAACCGGCGCGCAAGTAATCACTGAAGAATTAGGATTGGATCTGAAGTCCGCCAAGATCGAACAATTGGGCCGCGCCCGTCAAGTTCGCATCACGAAAGACAACACCATTATTGTTGACGGTGCCGGAGATAAGAAAGATATCGGTTCACGCATTCAACAAATTCGCACCCAATTGGAAGACACTACTTCCGAATTCGATAAAGAGAAGTTACAAGAGCGTCTTGCCAAATTGTCCGGCGGTGTTGCTGTAATCAAGGTTGGAGCGGCTACGGAAACTGAGTTGAAAGAACGCAAACTTCGTATTGAAGATGCTTTGAACTCCACTCGTGCTGCAGTTGAAGAAGGCGTAGTATCCGGTGGCGGTACAGCTTTGGTTAACGTGTACAGCGCTGTTGCAGGTATTGAAGCTACTGGGGACGAAAGAACAGGCGTTAACATCGTGCTTCGCGCTTTGGAAGAGCCGGTTCGGATCATCTCCTCCAACGCAGGCCAAGAAGGTTCCGTTGTGGTTGAACGTTTGAAGAAAGAACACGTAGGCGTTGGTTACAATGCAGCTACTAACGAATGGGTAAACATGTTCGAAGCCGGAATCGTTGACCCTGCTAAGGTAACACGTTCCGCCTTACAAAACGCAGCATCTGTTGCAGCTATGTTCCTGACTACCGAAGCGGTTATCGCTGATAAGCCTGAGAAAGACAAAGGCGGCGGAATGCCAGACATGGGCGGAATGGGTGGCATGGGGGGAATGGGCGGCATGATGTAGCCCATACATCAAAAACCCCGTAACACCCGTGTTTAAAGGCTCTCTTCGGAGGGCCTCTTTTTCATATAGATGTGCCTTAGGAACACTTGGACAGTATACCCTTTATCAGATACAATAGCTGGAGGGAACCGAAGAGCCTGGGATGATATAGACGGTGGGAGAAAACAATGGGATTCTTAATTGACAACCTAAAGGACTTATTATTAAATGTATTTTGTATATTTACTTTTTTCTTCGTATACCATAAATTTATTGAAGGAAAAATACGCCGGATATCAAATGAATTTCTAATTTTTGTTGTTGCTGGGATCCTCATTGTATTATGTATGTCACTTCAAAAACCTGCGGACACAGGACACCTTTTTGATTTGCGACAAGTTCCGCTTATCATAGGAGCATTGTATGGTGGACGTAAAGTCGTGTTTTTATTATTTATAATATTAATAACCCATCGTTTTTATTTAAATGATGTAGGTTTTTTTGGGGCTTTTACGGCATATTCCATGTTGCTTGTTTCCTTGTGGTATATGATTCCATGGTTTAATAAAAGTAAGAACATACAACAAAAGGTATATATTTCATTCTTGGCTTCTTGCCTTGGGTTAACCACTATTGCTATAGTGATTCCCCTTACTTATCCTATAGGGTTGAATTTAGAATTTGTTTTCTTCTTATTAGTGTTAGTCACGATTCAATGCTTAACGATTATCACTTTCGTTTTTTTTATTGAAAAATCCAAATTGAACATGTTTATGGAAAATGAGTTAAAGAAACTCGAGAAGCTAAATACGATTAGTGAAATTGCTGCCAGTATTTCTCATGAGGTTAGAAATCCGTTGACGGTCACAAGGGGATTTATTCAACTGTTGAGGGATGATAAACTTACCGAAGAGAAGAGGAACCAGTATATCCATCATTCTTTAAATGAATTAGATATGGCAGAAAGAATCATTTCCGATTATTTAACTTTTGCCAAACCCTCATTAGAGAATATAAAGATAGTCGATTTAAATAAGGAACTGGATTATGTCATAAACTTAATCAATCCATATGCCTCCATGAACAATGTCTTGATCGTATTTCACAACAATAATAAAGAAAATGTACGAATAATTGGTGAGGTTCAGAAGATTCACCAATGCTTTATAAACATTATTAAGAATGCAGTTGAAGCCATATCGCAGGGAGGACAAATCACAATCCACCTAAATAAAGCATCGGATAACACCATCATTATTATTGAAGATTCCGGGATGGGAATGGATGCAGCACAAATCGCAAAATTAGGTACACCCTATTATACAACAAAAAGCAGGGGCACCGGGCTGGGAACCATGGTTACCTTTAGTATTGTGAAAGCTATGAAAGGAAAAATTGAAGTGGAGAGTGAACTGGGAAAAGGAACCTGTTTTACAATTTCCCTGCCAACAGTTGTCGATTATAATTAAGTCTTGTTTTTGCCTGTTAACCGTTTTAACAAACGATTGTAATCATTTAGAGCAGTATCCAATATTTTACTTGCGGTGATAACTTCAGGGTCGGTAAACTCTTTCTCTTGTGAGATACTGTGCAATTCACTACGCAGTTCTTCAATTTGTTTCATCATTTTTTTTAAATCGGCAGTCAATAACTAACCCTCCCTTTGCAGTCGGTATAGCATCACCACAAAGGAAGCATTTTATTATGAAACGGAGGATGATTAGCACAACATGAGAGTAAGGTCGGGGGATTTATGGCTAAGTATTGCGATACTCATGAGTTATTGTGCAATAATTATCACTCATTTAATCAAATATCAAGCGGATAAAGCAAGTTATGCCATAGTGGGTAATGGTCATTCTCAATTAGAGCATAACTTTGCAATAACTACCTGAATCACAGAGAAAATACAAGGATTATGGTAATTTCATTCCTGAATTTTGCGTAATATTGCAATTGTTTAAGTTATAACTCAAAAGGTTTGGATCAGGAAGGAATCGCCGTATTTGAACAGGGCCTCCACCACAGTACGAACTTCACCATCCTCTATGACACGAACAGAAGGCAATTGTTTCTCAAGCACCCCGGAAAATCGGGTCCCCTCTTCTGTTTGTATCCCCAAGTCGGCAGTATAGCACTATATTGGTGCAAAAAAATAAAACCCCTCTGTTGTGATCGCATTAGCGCCATCACAAACGGAGGGATTTTTGTATGATTTTCCAATACTTAATTGGTTAGTTAAGGGATTCGACTTTCTGCATAGTGATATCTAAGTCGGTCTCAATCAGTTTTATGCGGCGATCGAATTTTCTGAAATTTAAATCCGTTTCACTGCGGAATATGTGTTGAGTTTGACTGATCTCCTTAAGTTGAGTTTGCGTTTCTACAAATCGGTCATGGATTTGAGCGGTAATCCCTTGTTGACCAACTTTCAGAATTTTCATATCTGTGGCGAGACTATCGATTTTACCCTCTACATTGTCAAAACGTTGATCCATACCGTCGAAACGCTGATCCATACCGTCAAAACGTTGATCCATACCGTCGAGACGTCTATCCACACCATCGAAACGCTGGTCCATACCGTCAAAACGTTGATCCAAGCCGTCGAGACGTCGGTCCATACCATCAAAACGCTGATCCATACCGTCGAGACGTCTATCCACGCCATCGAAACGCTGATCCATACCGTCAAAACGTTGATCCATACCGTCGAAACGTCTATCCACACCATCGAAACGCTGGTCCATACCGTCGAGACGTCTATCCACGCCATCGAAACGTTGGTCCACACCATCGAAACGTTGAAAGACGGGCACCAATGCTTCTTGTATAACAGTTTGCAGCATGTCTCTTAGTTCATTCATTTGAAATCCGCTCCTTGAATATAGTAAATTCATAATAACATAAAATCAACTACAAAGGCTGAAATTTTAGGCCTCCTCCAGAGTATGAATTTGATTTTATATAATTAAATTATACCATTCCACATGTTGCTTGCAAACAAAAATTTGCAAAAGTTAATTACCTTCCGCTGTGCGGTAATTCGGAAATATGAAGTAGAATGAGCTTTCACCCTAAGCAAGCGGAACGTAGATGCCTTATTATTGGTTCAAGTAAGCAGGAGTGAGTTTCGTGGAACACAGATACCTTATTTGAGGAAAAAGCTATTAAGCCCCCGAAAATAGAGAAATAGCGCATCGTACTTCCGTCTGGATAAGTTTAGGAGGGTTTTTAGCGAAATAGCGCATTGGAGTTCCGTGAGAGCGGACTAACTTGTTATTCCAGATGTCTGCTAATGGAATCGAGACCGATCAAAGCAACCATTCAACCTTCGTTTTTTTCCCATTAAAAATTCCCACAATGCTTGTCATGCTAGTCTGCATAATCGGCCAAGTTCCTACATAGATATCTATCAGTTGGATATTTAAGGAGAAGGGGATGATGGCATGCGTCGGATCACATGGGTGATAGCGCTCGTTGTATGTGTATCCGTATTTCTTGGAGGTTGCGGGAAGAAGGATGCAGCTGGAGTGGTACAGGATTTGGAGCATATGGCAGGCTCGCTTAAGAGCTATCAGGGAACAGGCAAGATGATGCTTAACACGGGGCAGACGCCTCAGGAGTATGATGTTGAAGTGTGGTACCAGGATCCGGACTTCTATCGCATTTCATTAACGAACGAGAAGAAGGACATCACCCAGATTGTGCTGCGCAACAAGGATGGGGTCTTTGTACTTACCCCGCATTTAAACAAAAGCTTTCGTTTCCAGAGCAATTGGCCGGACAGCCAAGGGCAGGTTTACTTGTACCAAACGTTGATCCAAAGCATTATCGCGGACAAGGATCGGCAATTTGTGGTGGATGAAGAGAAGGATGCTTACGTGTTTGATGTGCTCGCCAATTATCAGAACAGTTCGTTATCGAGGCAGAAGATTTGGTTAGACCGCAGCAATTATGCACCGCAGCACGTGGAGGTTAGCGATGTAAATGCGAATGTGATTGTGGCCGTGGATTTTGCCCAGTTTGAATTTGACCTTTCTTTTGAAAAAGATTCCTTCGATATGAAACGCAACATGACCAGCTTTAACCTGCAAACTGTGCCTACTTTAACGGAAGAGGAAGGCGTTGCGTTAAACGGAACCGAGGATGATAAAGCCAGCCAGCCTGCAGTCGGAAAGGAACAAGAGGATTTTGGGATTCTGGAATTCACTTACGTTCCGGAGGGCGTTCAATTGAAGGATATCAGTGAAATTAAATTAGGCGAAGGTGAGAAGTCTGCCGTGCTGCTTCGGTATTCTGGCTTATACAACTACACGATTCTGGAGACCAGGCCGGAAGATCGTACGGTTTTTGTCCAGCCGGGGACGATTCTGGATTTGGGATATACGGTCGGCATTCTTACCGGGGATGCGATTCAAACCTTAACTTGGATGGATAATGGGGTAGAGTTCCGACTGTCTGCCGAAGATCTGCCGCAAGCGGAAATGATTCAAATTGCCCAGTCCGTTCAAGGCCAAATCGGCAAATAATCTGTTGCTGCACCATTGACAGCGGGGGAGTAACCTATTAACATAGGGTACAATATATCCTTAAGAGCTTCATACAAAAAGAAGGTGAACATATATTGGACTCCTATTACCGTCCCACATGGGTTGAAATATCACTGGATGCGCTGCGGCACAATTATAAGGAATTTCGCAAGGCGATTCCCCAGGCAATGAAGATCATGGCTGTTGTTAAGGCCAATGGTTATGGTCACGGCGCTAAAGAAGTTGCCTGGGAAGCCTTGGATTGCGGTGCGGATTATTTGGGCGTAGCTTTCATGGATGAAGCTATTGAGCTCCGTCGGTCGGGAATTACTGCACCCATTCTGGTGCTGGGCTACACGTCTCCCGAAGGGGTCGATCTGGCGCTGACCCACGATATCACTATTACGGTGTTTAGCGAGGAATTGTTGGATTACCTGGAAGACTTTAAGAATGTCATCCGCCCCGGGACAGAGCGGGCTTTGAAGATTCATATCAAGTTGGATACAGGCATGGGTCGGCTGGGGTTGCGGGTTGAGCCCAATATTTCTGAAGGGTCTAGAGAGAACGAGGGGCAGGAAGCCATTCTTTTTATAGAGAGAGCTTTGAAGCTTGAAGGGGTTGTGGTGGAGGGCCTGTTTACCCACTATGCTTGTGCAGATGAAACAGATAACAGCTATACGTATGCGCAATATGAACGATTTGGCGGGGTTGTGGAATATTTTCGAGCTAAGGATATTACGTTTCCTCTTGTCCATGCCGGCAATAGTGCAACGGCTATACAGTTTCCCGGTCTATCCTATACCATGGTCAGGCTCGGGATTAGTTTATATGGGCTGTATCCCTCCGAGGAAGTGAATCGGCAAGAGGTTCAGCTTCTTCCGGTGATGAGTTTCAAGACAGCTGTGATTATGGCCAAAATATTGCCTCCCCATTCCGGTGTAAGCTATGGTGCAATTTACCACACTTCCGGCGATGAGCAGATTGCCACTTTGCCTGTGGGGTATGCGGATGGCTATACCCGGATGCTTACGGGACGCGGTGAGGTCTTGATTCGTGGGCAGAAAGTGCCGATTGTTGGCCGCATTTGTATGGATCAATGTATGATTAACGTTTCAGGGCTGCCATCGGTTGAAGTCGGGGAAGAAGTAGTTTTGTTCGGTCGTCAGGGGGATGCCGTGATCACTGCAGACGATTTAGCGAAGCAGCTCGGTACGATCAACTATGAAATTACCTGCATGGTATCTAACAGGGTGCCGCGAACCTATATCCGGGATGGCCAAATTATCGATGTGGTTAATCCGCTGTTCGGGGGGGCTGGTTGAAATTACTAACAATAAATTGCAACTTTCCGGCAGGGAATTTCGCAGTTGCGGCGAATTAGTATAAGGCAAGCATTATCTGCATTTTTTATGTGAACGTATAACATGTTTGCTACATTCTCGGCATATATTAATTGGTATAAAATTGTTCGATTGTGGTTATAATGTCAGAAAGTATAGTTTGAACCGGAGGTTCATTTCTGACATTGCAAGAAAAACTACATTAATAACGCGGTCGCTCATCTTTGAATTACTTCGATAGAAGTTTTTCTTATAATGGTAATATTGGCTTTGCAATGTTTGGGAAATGTCTTGGGGGTGCGGTATCTGTGGCCAATGTGCATATTACGAAGAGGATTATGATCAGCTTGCCTGACAACTTGCTGCAAGAAGTGGATGGAATTGTCGAGAAGGAAAATTCCAATCGAAGTGAATTTATTCGTCAGGCCATGAAGGTGTATTTGTCCGAACGTAAGAAGAGGCATCTTCGTGAGTCTATGCAGCGCGGCTATATGGAGATGGCAATGATTAATCTGCACATGGCATCGGAGGCATTTCAAGCGGAGGAAGATGCGGAAACAACTCTTGACCGGCTTGTAAGCGGGGTGTAATAATTGATAATTAAGCGTGGCGATGTATTTTTCGCTGACCTCTCTCCAGTGGTTGGTTCAGAACAGGGCGGGGTTCGGCCGGTTCTGATCATCCAGAATGATATCGGCAACCGATTCAGTCCTACCGTTATTGTGGCTGCCATTACGGCCCAAATCCAGAAGGCTAAGCTGCCCACGCATGTTGAGATTGACGCAGAGACACACGGTTTCGACCGCGATTCCGTGATCCTGCTGGAACAGATTCGCACCATCGATAAGCAGCGGCTCACGGACAAGATTACTCATCTGGACGAAGAGACGATGCGGAAGGTGGATGAATCGCTTCAGATCAGCGTATCTTTGGTGGAATTTTAATGTTGGAATGATGGCGAGGGAGTACATCCCCCTCGTTTTTTAATGTGTTTTTAGATAGATCATTTTCAAACTATTGCATAAAGATACCAACTTCAAGACCTAAACTGCCATAATATTTGTGTTTTTATCTGTGATTTAGGGTTGTTATTGCAAGGTTATGCTTTAATGGAGATTGAACGTACCTCAATAAAGCATAAGGATGCCTTATCTGTTTCAGGGTGGGGCAGATGTATTAGCATTATTGCACAACCGATCGTGATTAGGGCAAGAGTTTGCCATAACACGAATACAAAGGACCTAGCCTCAGGCGGGGTAAGCAACAAATACCTTATAGAAGGGTGACAACACACATGGCACAAGACGTATCCATCATCACAGCAGAGGATAAGAAGGAGCTCATCAAGAAGAATGCCGAGCGTATAACGGCACAGATCGCCAAGGAACTGCAGCTGGGGCTGAAGCAGGTGCGCACGACGGTAGAATTGCTCGATGAGGGCAATACGATTCCGTTTATCGCCCGCTACCGCAAGGAGATGACGGG
>DASWUO010000110.1:0-3734 GCA_036401615.1 Bacilli bacterium
AGCTTTATTTCGGCAACAAGAGCAAGGACTTCTGGCGATCGGTAGAAAGCGATACGGATTCGTGTTTGAACAGGGCCTGCCCATGGTTTAAGAAGTGTTTCTACCATCGGGCTAAACACGAGGCCAATGTGGCTGATGTTGTAATAACGAACCACTCCTTACTGTTCATGGATGTCAAAGCTGAAAATCGTTTGCTTCCCGCCTACGAACACCTGGTCATCGATGAAGCCCATCATTTTGAAGAAGTGGCCTCCAAGCATTTGGGGTTGGATTTGCGGTACTCTTCTTTCATGAATCATCTCTTTCGTCTCTTTAGAGACAGCAAAATGGGCTTCCTGCCCGCAATGCGTCTTCGTTTACAGAAGCATGAAGGCCATGAGTCCGCAGCTGAATGGTGCAAAGTGATAGATCAGGTTTATCCTAAGCTTATAGCCGTAAGAGAAGAATGGGATAGGTTGACGGAGCAGCTGTATGCCATGCTTACAGATCGTCAGGACAATACCCAGAATGAAACTAACCAATATGTGCTAAGGCTGAAACGTGATCTGCTGCCTGCCCAATGGGAAACACTCCAAGTAGTAGAAGATAATATTTATGTTGAATTGACGGGTATTTTAAAAAAACTCGATAAACTCATACTGGATATCAAGGAAGACTCGGAAGAGTTCAACGTCCAAAGTGTAATAACCGATCTAAGCGGAGCCGTAAAGGATGTATATCGGGCGCGGGATGATCTGCGGTATTTTATGAAAATGTCGGATGAGCAAGTAGTATACTGGCTGGAAGCGAACTCTAATTATAAGAATAAATCCTTGCAGCTGATGTGTGTTCCTTTAGATGTCAGCCCGATGCTGCAGCACCATTTTTTTGATGTGAAAGAAAGCGTAGTTATGACTTCGGCCACCCTTTCGGTAGACCAATCCTTTCAGTACACATGCGACCAATTAGGGTTGGAACCTTCACAGCAATTAGGCAAGTTAAAGACCGTGAAACTGCCCCCTGCATTTAATTACAGGAAACAGGCTTTGGTCTGTATTCCAAGGGATTTTCCAACGGTGAAGGGCAACGGGGATACTTTCTTTATTGAGAAACTTATTGAGTCCTTAAGGGATGTGGCCATTCAGACTAAAGGGAATATGCTCGTCTTGTTCACTTCTTACCGTATGCTGAAGCTCACCCATGAAGGCCTTGCTGCCCAATTATCAAGCCAAGGGATTCAGGTGCTGGGTCAAGGCATTGACAGCAACAACCGAAGCAAATTGACCCGAATGTTCAAGGAAGGCAAGGGAACCGTTCTTCTGGGAACAAGCAGCTTTTGGGAAGGGATTGATATTCCTGGTGAAGCACTGAGTTGCCTCGCTATTGTCAGGCTTCCCTTTCATCCGCCAACCCATCCCCTGATTGAAGCTAAATGCGAGATGATCACCAAGCAGAAGAAGAACCCGTTTATGTCGCTATCTTTGCCCCAAGCCGTAATCCGGTTCAAACAAGGCTTTGGCAGGTTGGTTCGAACAGCAAGCGACAAAGGAATCGTCATTATTTACGATACCCGTGTCATTGACACCCGTTATGGAAAATTCTTTATTTACTCTTTACCGGGGCCAAAGATTGAACATATGGCGACAGAACAGATGGTGCCCAGAATTCGGGATTGGATGGACAATGTGGAGGGGGTAGAAACGGGATGAGTAAAACGCCTAATATTTCACAAGCGGTGATCCGAAGGCTCCCTGTTTATCTCAGGTTCTTGAACGAGCTTACCATGAAGAATGTTCAAACGGTATCCTCCCAGGACTTAGGCCAAAGGCTGGACCTGAACCCAGCTCAAATCCGCAAGGATTTAGCTTATTTCGGAGACTTTGGCAAGAAAGGGATCGGGTATGATGTTACCTATCTGATTGAGAAGATCAAACAAATCCTGAAGTTAGACCAATTTATTAATGTTGCCTTGGTGGGAGCGGGAAATTTAGGTCATGCGCTGTGCAATTATAATACTTATCTTATGGACAGGATGAAGATTACTGCCGTATTTGATGATTCACCGAGCAAGATAGGCAAAGAAATCAACAACCTGTCTGTACAACCGATGAACGAATTGGTGGAAACGGTACACTTAAAAATCATCCGCATTGGTATTATTACGGTTCCATCCCAAGAAGCGCAGAATGTAGCGAATAAATTTGTCGAAGCCGGTATTGAGGCTATCTTAAATTTTGCTCCGATGAATATCAAGGTACCGGGCAATATCCGGGTTCATCATGCGGATTTTACTACAGAACTGCAAAGCTTAGCTTATTATTTGGAATAGAAGGGTAGAGGATGTATGGGAAAAATGCTCATCAAGAACGGTACTTTTATCACAATGAAGGATTCAACACCGGTTATTCAAGGTCATATGGTTGTTGAAGGCAATCAAATAACCTATATAGGCCCACAGCTTCCGGAAACGTTGGAATCCTATGATGAAATTATAGATGGGCGTCATAAGCTGTATATGCCGGGATTGGTCAATACACATGGTCATGCAGCCATGTCATTGTTAAGAGGCTATGCTGATGATTTGGCATTGCAGGTATGGTTGGAAGTAAAGATGTGGCCTAATGAAGCCAAGTTTACAGCACAGGATGTTCGATACGGTACATTGTTGTCAATTTTGGAGATGCTTAAAGGCGGGACCACGTGTTTTGTAGATATGTACGACCATATGGACGAGGTGGCCCAGGCCGTTAAGGAGTCCGGTATGCGGGGTTGTCTGGCAAGAGGGGCAATTGGGTTCTGCCCGCCGGATGTGGCCGAGGAGAAGCTCAAGGAAGCCACAGGGTTTGCCCGTGATTGGCATGGTCAGGCGGATGGTAGAATCACTACGATGCTTGCACCCCATGCGGCTTATACATGTCCGCCTGCTTTTATTGAACAATTCGTCCAAGCCGCCCATGATTTGAATCTGCCCATACATACCCACATGTCAGAAACTTTGCGTGAAGTGTTGGAGAATGAAAAGCAATACGCACTTAGGCCTGTTGCCCATTTGGAGAAGCTTGGCGTATTTAGCAGACCTTGCTTGGTAGCCCATGCTGTCCATTTAACAGATGAGGAAATACAAATTCTTAAGCATCACGACGTCCATGTTTCCCATAATCCCGGAAGCAACCTCAAGCTCGCCAGCGGCATTGCACGGATCCCGGATTTATTGAGGGCTGATGTTCTAATCTCATTAGGTACAGACAGTGCAGCTAGTAACAACAATTTGGACATGTTCAAAGAAATGCGGCTCGCCGCTCTAATTCACAAAGGGGTGTCTGGCGATCCTACCGCGGTGCCGGCAATTGAAGCGCTGCGTATGGGAACCTTACATGGAGCACAATCTATATGGCTGCCGGAAATCGGGATGTTGGCCCCGGGGATGAAAGCAGATTTTATTGCCCTAAATACGGATCAACCGCATTTTCAACCGAAAACCGATTATATTTCCCATGTGATTTATTCAGCGTCATCTAAAGACGTCACCGATGTATGTATTGATGGCAAATGGGTTGTGAGGAATGGAGAATGCGTTACCTTGGACGAACAAAAGATTATATATGAGTTTAATAAATGTTATGAACGGATCACAGGCTAGCAGGTGAAAGGAACTTTACTATATGAAAAAGAAAGTGGTCTCATTTGTGTTGTTGGGGATAATTCTTATCCTTGTTCTTACGAATTGGCTGTATCAATCTGTCCAAAGCAAGCAT
>DASWUO010000111.1:0-12662 GCA_036401615.1 Bacilli bacterium
ACGGAGGATTATCCTTTTCTGATGATCTTATTCGAAACAACTTCTGCCTTTGGCACAGTCGGGTTGTCTATGGGTTTAACACCGCATCTTTCTGTTGTTGGTGAAATCATGATTATGCTGACGATGTTTGCCGGCCGGTTAGGGCCCTTGACTCTGGCTTATGCCCTGGGTACCACGAATTCAAAGAAGTTGTATCGCCATCCGGAAGGGAAGATTATTATTGGGTAAAATATATCTTATGATTTGAGCTCTTTACAAGCAGGGGTTCGGTGTTTCAATCCTTCTTCCAGTCCTGTTATCTGTCCCAAAAAATGCAGTTTCACAAATGTGCCTCTTTCTATATATGGAATTGGCCGTGGTGCGATCGTTCCGCACCGCGGCCAATGATTAACGGTTAACGGTTAACGGTTGTACACTTCAACTTCGGCCAGCTTGAGCAAGTAGCCGCCGCTCAGTTGGCTGCCCAACTTGGTTGCCGTAAGCCGTACGTATCTGGCGTTCGTTTGTTTGAATGCCAGCGATTGCGGCTCTGTCGGATTCATCATCGTATATCCCGTATACGACTTGGCCGTCGTCCAGTTGACATTGTCTGTTGACGTTTCGATGGAGAAATTGACCGGGAAACCATCCGCGGTATACTTCGAATTGACGACTGGGTAAAGCATGACCTGATTGACAGGCTGGGCGCTGGTCAAATCGAGCTTCAGCCGTTCTGTATGGTTCGCGTCGCCGAAGGCGGTAGAAGAGCTGAATCCGATCTTCCCGCCGCGGGGAACGCAATGCAAGCGCATCAGTGATCAGCATCATACTATAATAGGGAAAACCGGCATCCTCACTATATGAATTAATTCAACAGTAAATGGTCATGAATTCTGCGATTTACTTGCCTTCCATGATGGCCTTGATTTTCTCAAGTGGAAGCTTGGGCTTGCGATCATAGGTGAGCAAACCGTTGATTTCCTGCTCAACATCCGTTAACTGCGTATAACAGAAGCCCTGTACAATCGGGGAACGCAGCATCGGACGTACGACAGCAGCCAACCGTTGCAGCAGATCCTCCTCATTCTTCGCAGCAGAATAATTGATATAATATTCTCCATGATTTGGATCGTAGCTGATTCCGCCGAACTCAGAGAGGATAATCGGCTCGCCTCCGTAAGCTTGTCCTCCGACGTGCAGAAGCCTTAAAGCAGGCTTGGAACAGACTGCTGTCTCCAGGTCGCCGTACCTCTGCTCCAGAACGGCCTCTTTCCATTCGTAATCGTGGATAGTCAGGATATCCGTCTTCATCTGTTCCCAGCCATCGTTGGAGATAACCAGACGGCTTGGATCCAACGATTTGGTCAGGTAATACAGGCTCATTGCATGGCTTTGTTCACGTTCGTCCGTCAGGATATTGGGAACGCCCCAGCTTTCGTTCAGGGGAACCCAAGCCACAATGCATGGATGGTTATAATCACGGTCGATCACACTTTGCCATTCCATAGTGAATTTGCGGATATATGATTCGTTTGAGTCATGGGCGTTGGCCATTTCTCCCCACACCAGGAGACCCAGGCGGTCGCACCAATACAAGTAGCGGGGATCCTCCACCTTCTGATGTTTGCGGGCGCCGTTAAAGCCCATCTCCTTCGTCATCTCGACGTCGCGGCGAATGACATCGTCAGACGGAAACGTCATTATGCCGTCCGGGTGATAGCCCTGATCCAATACTAACTTCATGAAATAAGGCCTATGATTCAGGCAAATTTGCCCGTCATGTATCGCGATCTTTCGCATTCCGAAGTAACTTGCGACGCTATCCATGATCATCCCGTCCTGCGTCAATTCATATTCGATATCATACAAATTGGGGGTTTTCGGCGACCACCACCTCTCCAACGCAGCGCTGTGAAATTGATAATCCGTTAAATTTATTGTGTACGTTTCAATCTGGCGGATACCCCGGAATACGGCATGAACCATTGCTTGTCCCTTGAAACTGACTTTAACCGCAAGCGTTGTCGCTGCATGCTCAGCCGGCCGGCCACCACGGAGGAAAATCTTCAACTCGATACGATTGCGATCGATATCCGGCGTGCATTTCACTTTCTCGAGGCTGATTTCCGAAACCGGTTCCAGCCACACGGTCTGCCAGATGCCTGTCGTTCGGGTGTAAAAGATGGATTCAGACTTTTCTTTCCAATACTGCTTGCCCCTTGGCAATGTCATATTCAGATGATCATCCTCCGCCCGAACGGTCAGGACATTGTCTCCCACCTGTATGGCACTAGTTATATCCAGGGTAAAGGAAGTATGTCCCCCCTCATGCAAGCCTATGAAGTGGCCGTTGACCCAGACATTAGCAATGTAATCAACCGCACCGAAATGCAGCAACGTCCTTTTTCCCTGAAAAGCCGGCGTTAGTGTGAAACTGCGTTGATACCACACGATATCATGTATGGAAGTATCGCAGATATTGCTTAGTTTGCTTTCAAAACAAAACGGAACCTGGATCTCCCGGTCGAAAAACTCCGCTGACAGATACCACTTATCTCGTTCACCCTTGCGCTCGTCATCAAATGCGAATTGCCAAACCCCGTTCAAATTCAACCAATCGTTCCGAACAAACTGCGGCCGTGGATATTCAGCCCTGATCAAATTATGATTCATCTCTTTGCCTCCCGATATCAATTATATCATTTCAATTAAATGGTTAACAAATTGCAAAATAAAACATGGTGACCATTGATTTCAATGGGTTTTAGGAGATCTTTATAGTATAATAAGTTCACTAGGAAACTTAGAAGGAGGCGAAATGATGCCGCGCACCTTGCAAAGCAGCTTGTATCTAAAGGATCCCAAGAACATGCCGATTTATGTCGAACGTAAAATTCATCAGGTTCAGGATCTCCCCCCCGTACACGACCATGAATTTTACGAATTAGCCTATGTTGTACATGGACATGCCATTCATTATTTCGAGAACAAGAGTTACGCCCTTTATGCAGGGGATCTCGTTCTGATTCGACCAGGTCAATTCCACACTTATACGCTTGATGAAGGAACTACCCTTGAATTGATCAATTGCCTCTTCCTGCCGGAACAATTCGAACGATCATGGAGGAGTGCGATCGACCCTCTAGATCATATCGAGACATTTCTGCTGCACCCTTTCATTAGAAGACAGGATGAATTCCATCCCCGTTTGTCGCTTAGACTTCCGGATGCAAGACGGATTGAAGGACTATTGGAGGCAATGCTGGAGGAACAATCACAGGACAGAGAGTTCACAGGCACAATACTAAGGCTTAAGCTGTTTGAATTATTTCATCTCATCATCAGGATTCAAGATGAAACCATTCATAAAGAGAACTCTATGCCTTCTCATTCACATGATCTCACATCAATCATGATACGCAGAATCCATCAGTTTCTCGAAGAGAATTCGGAGCAGAAACATTGCATCGATCAACTGACTGCCCTCTTAGGAGTCAGTTCCCGGCATATGAACCGCCTACTCAAACAGGAAACAGGCAGAACCATCCTGGAGATGCTTCATTATGTCCGCATTGAAAGAGCGAAACAGCTTTTGATGCACACCAATGATCGGGTTGTAGATATCGCCGCTAAAGTCGGATATGAAGATACATCTTTTTTTACCAAACTCTTTGTTCGCAAAGTAAAATGCTCGCCCAAAAAGTACAGGGAAGATATGCAATATCAGAAAACGTAGCGTACAGGTCGGTTCGATAGTCGATTGACAAAGAGGTTGAACAGTCGGCTTGACTGCTCAACCTCTTTGTACGATCTAATCCCACTTTTTATTCCTTGCGTTTTTGTCCTTTGTTATTGCACTTCGCAGCGTTTCACTACATTGAAAGTGGGATCGCCGAATGTACTATTGTTACACGCTACTCCATCCGTAAATCTACCTTGTACGAACGTATCACCCGATCCGTATCGAACGGTTTTTGTTCCGCTAAAGTTACATTGGCCGTTTTCGTCTGCACAGAATGTCCAAGAAGAATCTAAGCTAAACTCCGCTCCTTTCGTGGCAGAAACCGCTTGGTTGATAACGATTATCCCTGGGTTATATGCTATTTCCACTCTGTCAATTGAATTATAACTATAGGTTTCAAGAATTTGCTGGGTCGCGCTTAAGGCTTGCCTGTGTACATGTGCTACACTGCCCGATTTGACAATAACTTTGGCTTGAGGATAAGCAATGCCTATCTTATGGTTGGTCAAAGCACCATCAGAGCTTCCACCAAACATGACTGCACTCAAGACACCATTATCAATTACCATACCTGGATTATCGACTGAATCGGAATCATATGTTTTTTGAACATCAGGCTCTAAGAGAAGGCCTCTCTCGGTAAATGTGGTTCCATCTGTGCTGTCTGCCCAATGAATGCGCCATGGTCTTGGTTCAACTTCATGTCTATACATGGCAATCCACTTGTTCCCGACAAGATGGATATCCGCATCGTACATATCGCCCACACGCCCTACGATTGAGAAGTTTTTAGGTATGCTTTCTGAACTGGTCGCCAGATATTGTCCATTTACTCCTCCAACGGTTGCATCAAAATACATATGCCACTTATTGTTATACCAATTTAAGGATGGCCGTGCTGCTTGAGTTACACTGGTAGAGTTCGTAAAATTTATTTCATGAGTGCGGTCGGTAAAGGTATTAGGTGAAAAAGCCACTCCATCCGATGACGTTGTTACAGCAATTCGATCGTAGTCTCTAAATACAGTTAATGCCATAACCCAGAAGGTTGGTGTTCTCCTGACAACGGAAGGGTCATTCACATGGATATAATAACCATGATCGATAATTAATACCGGGCTGGCTTCTTTAAAGGTTGATAATTCTTTGTTTGTTGTTGTATTTACATAAATTCTGTCTTGTCCATCTCCCGAATCTCTATAACCGCCTGAGTAAACATTCCACGTACCTGAATTATTTACGATGGAAGGCGCATAAAGGTTCTTACCGTGAATCACCGGATTACCGTTAAAATGGGCAAAGGTCGTGTATGCCGGGCTTGTTGCGGTGTTGCCTACATTATCGAAGATAAATTTGGGAATGCTGGTTTGCTTGACAAATGTCAGAGAAAACGCGGCACTAACTACAGCTGCAAATAGCATAAGCGAAACTAAACCACCAATAGTCACTAACCATTTTTTTAACATCTTTCTTTCCTCCTATAATTTTAATAGCCCCTCGGCATTCGCCGGGGCAAGCGGAACAAAGGTTTCTTTGAACCATCATTTCCAATCCGGCTGTGGATTCAATGCAATCACGTCCGGTGTTCTGGTAACATCTCCGCTTGTAGACCTCCTGTAGTAAATATAGTCCTATACACCGTTCCATATGGTCCTGCCCAGTACCACATATCAATACTATTGACTGATTGATGATTATGGTGCAAGAGCCACGCTTAACATCTTCCCTTGATTTTTCGTGCATTTGAGCGTGCCTTGGAATCTTCCTTTCTACTTTAGTTTAATATAAGCGCTTTCACAAAGCATGGTGGTTTCAGTCAGATTTCATTGTTTTTAAGGACAATCCAATTCTAAATATAATCGGTTTAATCAATAAGAAATAGGTATGAATTAGGAGTTGATTCCAGATCCCGGGTTGAAATGTGGGGTAAAGCATGGTCATTATGTTCTTATATTCCAAGTGTTTCAGGCCATAGAGTTTTGAAGTATATTAAATAATAGGTTTAAGTATCCTGGTATAAAATTGTTATGTTAAGAGAACAACGATATATCCTTCGGCTTTCTTGCGTTATTTTCGGATATGGATTCATCAATATACGCAAACCTCTCGGTATATTTAATATCGGCAAGTCTGAGCTGGGTCTGATTGTTGGCATTATTACTCACCTCCGATACAGTATATTGATATGCTGTCAAACATGCTTTCGCGCTAGAGGAATGTAATTGAGATATACTTCTATATCCTGATTATAGTTTCCGTAGCCTTTCCCGAATAAAACCATTCCGCCTGCATGTTGCGCTTGTTCAGAAGCTTCTATACGCAGGGTAATATCTTTCTGGCTTTCCAGTAACAAATCATGGACAGTGACTTCAGATAGTTTAATTCCGTCAAGGTAACTGCCATTTTCCGTCACTCGGACCGTTTTTAATAATCCATATTCAGAACCATATCTATACCAATTAGGTGTTAATATCCCTTTAGTGCTGCCGAAGTCTCCCGGGCAGGTCCAGGTTCCTACCGCGACCCCATTAAAGTGGAAGGTAATATCGGATGGCCAATTTTCGTTATATCCAGGGGCTTCCGAGCAAATCTCCAATGAAAATTCAATGGATATAATTTGTTGGGATACAAGGGCATAATTGGGAATTCGATATTCAACAAATCCTTTAGTGAACCAGATGATATTAGCATTAAAATGATTGGGATCGGAGAAATACCGCGGATTATCCACCTCCCCAATCACGGATTCCGTTGTTGCCATCCCACAGGATGGATTTACTGAGAAATGATGATAATGGCCCACCTGTAAAGTATAGTGAAAACTGGATTCATTCGTGATCGACTCCGGTTTACGAAAGTAAGCTTGAAATGAATCCACGGCAAGGAAACACACCTTCTGGTGACCATGTTTGCCTGGAAGGGATTGATTAATGATTAATCCTGCCTCTTCCAGTTTTTGAATATGTGTGGTTATCGTAGCGGATGAAAGCCCAAGTGCATTTGCAAGTTCTTTAATATTTAATGGTTGAACGGCGAGCTGTTTAATCATCTCCAACCGCGTTTTAGAAGCCAAGGCCTCATATATTTTTAATGATTTTTCATCTGTGGAACATAAAAGCATTCAAACCTATCCCCTTTCGTTTAGTTAAGGTATATCCTAACATAAAACCACGAATTAATCTAAAATGTCAATATAAAATGATATTTATATTGACATTTCTCCTATTTTTACTATAATAATTCATAAGTATATCACTAATTAATTAGTTATATGACAAACTAAATAGTGGGGGAAGACTAAATTTGAATAACTTACTAATACCAAGACCTGAATATCCCAGACCACAAATGGTTAGGGAAGAATGGATGAATCTTAATGGAGAATGGCAGTTCGAAATGGATTGCGGGATGAGTGGAAAGGAACGCGGATTATTCGAATCTTCTTGTTTGTCGGGCTCAATTATCGTGCCGTTCTGCCCGGAAAGCAAACTCTCTGGAGTCGGAAACAAGGATTTTATGCCAGCCGTTTGGTACAAGCGTGAATTTACTCTTCCGGATCATTGGAGGAATCAACGCATTTTACTTCATTTTGGCGCAGTTGATTATGAAACCGAGGTTTGGATAAACGGCAAAGCTGTGGGAAGTCATAGAGGGGGCTATTCTTCATTCTCTTATGAAATTACCGATGCCCTGGGTATGGGAATAAATCAAGTTACCGTTTGCGCTAAAGATGATGTCCGTTCCGGTTTACAACCAGGAGGAAAACAAAGTGCAACCTATCATTCTCAAGGATGCAGTTATACGAGAACCACAGGAATCTGGCAAACCGTATGGATGGAATGTGTGCCCCAATCGTATGTTTCTTCCTATAAAGTCGTAAGTGATATAGAGAACGGTCACATACAGATTGACCTGGACATGGCAGGTAAATTAGAGAACCAAAGCGTTCAAATTGAAGCTTATTTCGATAATAAATTAGTGGGCTGCCAAACGGGAGTCATAAAATGCAGCCATACCCGGCTTCTCGTTGCATTATCCCAGATTCATCTATGGGAACCGGGCAGCCCAAATCTTTATGATCTTAAGATTTCCTTATTTGCGGGAAACCAGTGTCAAGATGTCATTGAAGGTTACTTCGGCCTTCGCAGCGTTTATGTTAGTGGAAAGGCGATTATGATTAACGATAAACCTGTGTTTCAGAGACTTGTTTTGGATCAGGGTTTTTACCCTGACGGCATCTATACTGCTCCGACAGATGACGATTTACGAAAAGACATAGAAATGTCACTAGCCCTTGGATTTAATGGGGCAAGGCTTCACGAAAAGGTTTTCGAACCCCGTTTTCTATACTGGGCCGATCAATTGGGTTATCTGGTTTGGGAAGAACACGCGAATTGGAAACTTGATATAACAACGGCTGAGGGGTTAGAAATCTTCTTGCCGGAATGGTTGGAAATTATGGATAGGGATATGAATCACCCTTCTATTATTGGATGGTGTCCTTTTAACGAGACGTGGGATGTTGACGGCAAGAAGCAAAATAATGAAGTATTGCGCATAGTTTACCAAGTGACGAAAAAGTTGGATCCTACCCGCCCCGTCATCGACGCCAGCGGAGGAATCCATGTTGTCACGGATATTTTCGATGTGCATGATTACGACCAGAATCCGGTAACTTTATCAGCACGTTATGATGCATTGAACCATGGCGGAGAAGTGTATGTCATGTTTCCGGAGCGGGAAAGGTACGGAGGACAGCCCTATTTTGTAAGTGAATATGGGGGGATTTGGTGGAACCCGAGTCAAAGAGAAGAAGCTTCAGCATGGGGTTATGGGGAACGTCCCAGAAATGAAGCTGAATTTCTGGAGAGATATATCGGACTTACAACAGTCTTGTTGAATAATCGTTCCATTTGTGCCTTTTGTTATACCCAATTATATGATGTGGAACAGGAAGTGAATGGATTTTACGCTTATGATAGAACACCCAAATTCGATTCGGTCACCATGCTAAGGATTAAATCGGTTAATGAAAGTTTGGCGGCGATTGAAAAGGAATGGGCGATATGAACTTAAATTTAGTTCTGTCAGATGAGTCGGAAGATTTGGAGCAGGGGATTTTAGAAATTTCAAACGATTTGCATATCGAATGGAATAAGGACGGCTTATCGGTAATCGTTGAAAGAACCGGCCACGGCATTGAAGTTGAATGCAGCGGGAAGGGAGGAAGGATAGCCTGCTCCAGCAAAATTCATTTTTACCGCGCATTAGGTTTATTTGTAGAGGCCCACAGAGAAAGCAACCCATTCAAGATTAACGAATTACCTCAATTTTCCTCTGTAGGAGCCATGTTCGACCTTTCCCGCAATGCCGTCCTTAAGCTGGACAGTATGAAACAGATGATTCGCCATATGGCCCTAATGGGCATGGATCGATTGCTCTTATATATGGAAGACACCTATGAAATACCCGGGAGACCTTACTTTGGATATTTTCGGGGTAGGTACAGCCATGCAGATATGAAGCAGATGGATGATTATGCTGATCTGTTTGGTATCGAGGTCGTTCCCGTTATACAAACACTGGGTCATCTACAGCAAGCGTTGAAGTGGAACACGAATCCGGAGATACATGATACTGGAGATATTCTGATGGCGGGTCATCCGGAAACCTATGAGTTTATTGAACAGATGATCAAGCATGCTTCCGCACCGTTTCGCAGTAAAAGAATCCATTTGGGTATGGATGAAGCTGAACAAGCGGGTTTAGGCCATTACCTGAAATTAAATGGTTATAGAGATCGATTTGATATCATGACAGCTCATTTAAACACAGTCATAGAGATTGCCTCCGCTTATGGCCTCGAGCCCATGATATGGAGTGACATGTATTTCAAGTTCGCCTCCAAGCATGGGGAATATTATGATTTGGAAACCCAATTACCGGGTGACGTACAGGCCAATATGCCCAAGAATGTGAACTATGTGTATTGGGATTATTATCATGATACAGCAGAACACTACCGGAGTATGATTCAGAAGCATCAAGGGTTGGGACTGCGGAAGGTGTTTGCGGGCGGAATATGGACGTTTGTCGGCATAAACATCAATTATGATAAAACTTTCATTACAACGAATGCTGCAATGCAGGCCTGTAAAGAGGAAGGGGTTGAGGAAGTCTTTGCCACCCTGTGGGGGGATAATGGAACGGAAACGGATTATTTTACAGGGTTGCCGGGGTTGCAGCTTTATGCAGAACATGCCTACGCTTCTACAGTACATATGGATAAAGTAAAGAAGAGGTTCCAAGTGTGTACCGGGGCATCGTACGATTCGTTCATGGATTTATCTCTAATGGATCAAATTCCGGGTGTTCGCCATCCGAACGTCATTCCGTCAAATCCGTCCAAAATGTTATTATGGCAGGATATTCTGGCCGGGCTCTTTGATAAACATACGGAAGGGTTGGACATTGCTGAATACTATCGCAACCTGAAGGTTGTTATGGAGATGAATGGTTCAGCCGATGAACGTTGGGAGTTTATCTTCGAAATGCCAGGGAAGCTTTGTGATGTGCTCAGCCTTAAGGCTGATTTGGGGGTTAAGCTGAAACATTGCTACGATTCTCTGGATAAGGACGGATTGTCGCAAATAGCCAATGATCTGCTGCCTGAGTTATATCTTCGTGTGGAGTCTCTTAGGCTGGCACATAGAAAGCAATGGTACCGTTCATATAGGCCATTGGGGTGGGAAGTCCTGGATGTCAGGTATGGGGGGTTATTAGCCCGAATTCATACCGCTATTTGGAGAATTTCCGAGTTTATTAATGGAAGGGTAGCTGCAATTGAGGAACTGGAAGAAGAACGGTTATATTTCTTTCCAAACTACAAGGAAGAAAATAGGTTTGCAGTTGTGAACTCCTATGCGCGAATTTTTTCCGGGAGTATGCATCCTTAGTGGACATCATCTGAATTTTTTGCGATATATAGCTGGTGTACAGCCCACTTGGCGGGTAAATAATTTCATGAAGAAAGAAGTGTCTTCATACCCGACTCTTCCGGAGATCTCGACAATTCGGTCGTTGGTGTTGGCGAGATACTGCTTCGCCTTCTCAACTCGAATATGATGGATCATTTCCATCACGGTCAAGCCAGTATCTTGTTTAAAAATCCGGTTCAAGTGTCTGGGGCTGATATGATAATAATTGCTTAATGTCGCCAAGTTGATTTTTTGTTCGAAATTCTCTTCCAGATATTGTTGCACCCGCTTCACGACTACAATTCGTTCATTGTGCAATACAAGCGTTTCCTGATCCTTAAACTGCCATTCTTCATAACACCGGGTTAAAAAGAACAGCAATTCCAACAGATGCAGTCGGATCATCACCGGGAAATTACTCCTTTTATTATGCTGTTCGGATACCATGCTTTCTAATAATTGCATAACCTGGGAAGCATCCTCCCTGCGCAAGGATAACCGGTGATGAAAACCATCCTTTATATTTAAAAATGGCTGGTCAAGAAGTGTTTGGATACTGCGGGTTTTATCGGCATATGACATTAATTCCTCCTCAAATAAGCGAGCCAGAAATAAACAATTGATGATTTCAACAGTGGTGCCCGGATTCAAGAGAAAGGTATGATTTTCGCCTTGTTTAATTAGAAGAATATCCCCGGCATAGATGTCATAGTATGCGCCTTCAAAAAAATGCTGGGCTCTGCCGTAGACAATGTAGACCAACTCGTAAAAATCGTGCTGATGCAGCGGTGGCAAATCGTTCATATCATGTACTTTTCGCTCAACATAAATTGGAAGCAGCTGCGGATCTTTTATAAAAAGATTGTAATTAAACATCAACGGTTTCATATTTTCACCTCCACCAGGACGATGTAGTGTATGCCTTGAAACTTATATGAGCTTACTCGTAATTAATCCAATACCCCGTCCTTTGTTTCCTACAGCACAGTAATACATGTAAAAAGTATCATTTTCCGGATGGTATACGATAGAAATCTTGTGCGCGTAATGTTCGTCCAGTCCAAACGGATGTCCTCCAGCCTTATAAAGAGGCTCCGGGTCCTTTGTCCAATGGACCAAATCCAGAGAATAGGCCGCCATAATATGTGCAGACCTTCTATCAGATACATCGCTGACACCAAAATAAAACATAACCCAGTGATCTTCATCATAGAATACTTTTCCGTCAGCACAGAAAATTTCATCAAAGCTGTGTTGGCTGCCGTTTGGAATAACCGGATTATGCGGGTATCTGTGCCAACGAATCAGATCATCGGACACGGCCAGTCCCATCTGTTCGAAGTTTTTATTGGCAGCATTGTAAAAGTTATAATATTTCGTTTCATGCTCTACAAGCCAAGGCTGATAAATGCAATCCTCTTCCCAGACTTCGGCGCCCTCAATGGAAAGAATGGGCAGGGAATCCGATAAACGGTCCCAATGAAATCCGTCTTCACTTATGGCCGCACCTTGGGCGCCGGGCCGAATTTCATAACCGCCTTGGTTAAGATAACAGCCGTACAAAACCCAATATGTCCCTTCCCTTTGTTTCAATATTCTTGCATCCTTCAAGCCATAGGTCTCGAACAACGCTCCACCAAAGGTAACACCGCCATGATCAAAGGCTCCTTTCTTCCCATAGCTCATTACAAGATTGGAGGATTCCCAATCTGTCAGATTGGTGCTTTTTGCTTGCATTGTCTGGTAGCCTGTTCCGTTATAACCTGTATAAAACATGTGCCACGCTTTATCTCCTGCTATTTGAAAAACCAGGGGGCAATCCACACTTTGAAAGTTCATTCCATCTTCCGGAGACGGGGCAATGATATAATCGGGATAATAATGCCATCCGCGAAATTTGGAGGACCACCGTTTAATATCTTTCTGATTGATTAAATCATTAAGTCCGTGCGGCATTCAAACAA
>DASWUO010000112.1:0-4475 GCA_036401615.1 Bacilli bacterium
CCCCACCGATGGCATTTAGGTAAACAGCCCCGTGCTCCTTAAGTGCAGCAAGTGTTTTTGGTCCCATGCCGCCTTTACCCATTACGGCACGAAGACCGAATTTCTTAATAATCTCGCCCTGATAAGGTTCCTCGCGAATGCTGGTAGTAGGTCCGGCAGCTTTCACATGCCAACCTTGTTCATCCTTCATCATGACGGGTCCACAGTGGTAGATCAAACCCCCGTTTAAATCTACCGGAGAATCATGATGCAGCAAGTGACTGTGGATGGCATCACGTCCGGTGAACATGGGTCCATTGATAATGACCACATCGCCAACGCGAAGCTCGCGGATTTGTTCTTCGGTCACCGGGAAGGCTAATTGAATTTCACGGCGCCGGGTTGAGTCAACATGCTCCGAACCCTTTACAGGAGAAACTCCGCTCGATGTGCCGCTCTCTTCTATAGTAACTCCAGCTGTTCCATTTATTTTCATCGGCACCTCTGACCCACTCTTATACAGCCATTGATTTATTTCACCCGTCTCAACGTTTAATAACACCCCAAGACGCCGGTAAGCCCAGCAATTATAAGCAACAGAAACGAAGAAGCTGGCGGGGATGCGGTGGATCGCCCCTATTTTGCAACCAAGAAGTGTGACTTGCCCTCCAAACCCCATAGTTCCGATGCCTAATTGATTAGCATTATCCATTACATATTCTTCAAGCCGCTGCAGCTCAATGACCGGGTTCGTATCATCTACCTCGCGGAACAATTGTTTTTTGGCGAGCTCGTAACCTGTTGTCCGGTCACCGCCAATACCAACGCCGATGAAACCGGCACTGCAGCCCTGCCCTTGGGCTTGATAGACCGCGTGCATGATACATTTGCGGATGCCGTCCAAGTTGCGGCCCGCCTTGCCCACCCCCGGCAGTTCCCCCGGAAGGCTGTATTGTATATTCTTATTCTCGCAGCCCCCGCCTTTAAGAATTAAACGGACGTCGATGTCATTGCGCTCCCATTGTTCAAAATGCACAACCGGTGTGCCTTCACCTAAATTATCCCCGCTATTCTCGCCGGTTAAGGAATCCACCGAATTGGGACGAAGCTTTCCCTCTTTGGTGGTTTGCACAATAGCTTGTTTTATCTGCTGCTTCATATAGATCTGGTTAGCGCCCACTGGACAATGAACAATAAAGGTAGGCATCCCGGTATCCTGGCATATAGGGGAAACATTGCTTTCAGCCATCCCGATATTATCCGCAATGGTAGATAAAGCGAGCGCCGAACGGGTGCCCTGATCCTCCATTTCATTTGCCGCTTTAATGGCTCTTCTTACATCTGCGGGCAGGTTGGTTGAGGTTTCTACAATTAATCTATACATGCTTTCCTGAAAATGCTTCATTAGTTGACTAACCCCTTCCAAGAATTGATAAGTAACACTTGAGTTGTTGCTATCTTACTTACTTTATGAGTGTAACCGAGAACACTCGTGATTTCAATCGTGAGATGAATCGGCTACGAATTTGAGCAAGTTATTAAACCAATACACACTTTTTTAAATTTTAAAAAAGAAATAAAATATAGGGAGTAAGTTTTTCTGTGTTCCCTTTCTGCAAGAACGAATGTTTGGTATAATGAATGTAGTTGCAAAGTGGACGATACAGGCACCAAGATCTGTTCCCTATAACCAGTTGAGTTTTCAGGGAGATGGGCATGCTTATCCACAAAGCATTTAAATTTCGTATCTATCCCACAGCAGAGCAGAAGGTTCTTATCCATAAGACGATAGGTTGTTGCCGTTTTGTCTTTAATTTCGCCTTAGCCGCGCAACGCAAGGAAGAACAATACTGGCATATAACTCAGGAGATGTACCAAAGCGGTCAATTGCTCTCAAATGAATGGCGTAGCAAATGGTTTTGTTCGAATACCGCTAAATTGGGCCTTCCTCAACTTAAAAAACACTACACTTGGTTGAAAGAGGTAGACAGCATTGCTCTGCAAGCATCAATCGAACATCTGGGAGACGCCTACAACCGGTATTATAAAAAACAAAGTGGTAAACCTGCCTTCAAGAGCAAGAAGAAGGTAATACAATCGTATACCACCAAGGAAACCAATGGCAATATCAAAATCATCGGCAATAAGATCCAACTGCCTAAACTGGGGATGGTGAAGTTTGCGAAGAGCCGTGAAGTGGAAGGACGTATTCTGAATGCTACCATCCGGCGTAACTCGTCAGGCACGTATTTTGTGTCCTTGCTTACGGAAAATGAGGTTCACCCATTCCCTAAAACCCATACAGAAGTGGGGATTGATGTAGGTTTAAAAGACTTTGCCGTGTTATCCAACGGAGAAGTCTTCCGTAACCCCAAATTCTTTCGAACCGCAGAGCGAAAATTGGCTAAAGCACAACGGAAGCTTTCCCGGAGGAAGAGGGGAGGTTCCAACTGGCATAAACAGCGCATCAAAGTGGCTCGTATTCATGAATACATTGCCAATGCAAGAAAAGACTTTCTGGATAAAACTTCAACGCACATTGTCAAAAACCACGACAGGATCGCAATTGAAGATCTACATATCACAAACATGCTTAAAAACGGGAAACTCTCGAAAGCCATTCAAGATGCCTCCTGGGCGATGTTTCGGTCCATGCTTACCTACAAATCCCAATGGTATGGCCGGGTGATGGTAACGGTGGCTCACACCTTTGCCTCTTCACAAACCTGTTCCAGCTGCGGCAACAAGAACATAGAAGTCAAGAATTTAAGTATTCGGGAATGGACATGTTCAGCATGTGGCATTTTGCACAACCGGGACTTCAATGCAAGTCTGAATATTCTATCCGAAGGCAATAGAATTCTATCTGTGTAATTATCGTCAACCGTCGGAATGACGGGGGTAGCCTATCCCATTAGAGGCCATTAGGTTTCTGTACGTAGGAATCTCTACGACTTTAGTCGTGAGTAGTTCAAAATAGCATATTAACAAGGTTAAACACAGATTGCACGTAAAGGGGAATTACTATGGAAAGCCATTTTTTCGCCTATATTTATAGATTAAGGTACATCGAACGTTGGAGCTTGATGCGCAATGTAGTGAAAGAGAATGTAGCGGAGCATTCTTATCATGTTGCCTTGTTGACCCATGCGCTTTGCACAATCGCCAACGAAGTGTTCCACAAACAAATTGCCACGGAAAAAGCGGTCACCATGGCTTTATTCCATGACACCACGGAAGTATTTACCGGAGACATTCCCACACCCGTCAAGCATCACAATAGCGGGATATTAAACAGCTTTCGCGAAATCGAGCATTTGGCTGCTGAGCGTTTGGTCAACATGGTTCCGTCTGAATTACAGGAAGTTTATAAGCCCTTAATTGGAGGAAAGCAAGAAGACGGCAGCGCAGAAAACAGGGAGTTAAAGCAATTTGTGAAAGCGGCCGACCGGTTGGACGCCTACCTGAAATGTGTTACGGAACTTCTTGCAGGTAACCGTGAATTTACGGATGCCAAAAAACAGATCGAAGCTGCCATACAGAAGCTCAATATGCCGGAAGTTGATTATTTCTTGACTAATCTCGCTCCAAGCTTTGAAAAGACCTTGGATGAGCTGTCCACTTAAGAACAAAGGTAACCTGCTACGCCATTTCAAGAGTTTTCACAGATAATTGAAAAAATCTAGCAGAATACTCTGCTAGACCCTAATAAATAATTTCTACGGAACTGAAGTGCGCTATATTAATAAATTATGCTAATCTGGCCACTTCAAGGAACTGGGGTACGTTATTACCCTTAATTATGAGTTTAAACCCCAAATTTATTCAAATAAGGTACTCTAGTTCCACAAAAATCCTATTATCTATCTAATTTCAACAATAAAGCCCTGTAGTTCCGTAAACATTAAATAATAGCCGGGTAATTCATTAACACAATAATAACAACCAACAAGATGGCAATGATAAAACTGAAATTTTTGATCTTCGCCGCTTCAGCAGCTGAAGCTTTACCAGCCTTCGCATTCGCCATCAACGCCTTCATTGGTTTGCTCATAATTCCTGCCAGCGCGGCAGCTCCCACAAACAAAACAATCACAACCACCATCCAAGCAACGGAATATTCACCTTGAGAAATTAAATAGCCGCCCGTAAGGAATTGAACAACAAGCAAATACTGCCCTATCCGGTTAGCCGTGAATAACCCGCTGACCAACCCGTCCTGCGCCGAGCTGGACAAAGCGCCAAGCCGTAAAAATAGAAACGGTAACAATAAATAAAATCCAGTCCCAATCGCACCAAGCACATGTAGAAATACAATAAATTGAATCATAACGCCCTCCTGCTTTATATTAAAAATCCTCCACTTAGTATAGCTTATCCCCTGAATTGCAACAACTGCTAATCCAATTCCGCAGCAACATTCCCAACTGAGGTCAGACCGTAACTTTCCTGTAGGAGCTCGGCGACTTGCCGAACCGCTTCTTAAACACCCTCTC
>DASWUO010000113.1:0-12526 GCA_036401615.1 Bacilli bacterium
GCAGCATCTGATTTTAATCAGGCTCTAATGGAACTGGGTGCTTTAGTGTGTACTCCGAGGGCGCCTTACTGCTTGACTTGCCCTGTGATGGAGCATTGTGCAGGAAGATTGGCTGGTATGGAGGAGTCGCTGCCGATTAAGAAAAAGTCAAAGCCGCCAAGGCAGGAAGCACGGATCGTTGCTCTAATCGAGGGCAGCGGTTCTAACGAAGGGAAAGTGCTTATCCGTCAACGGCCGCAAGAAGGGCTGCTGGCCCGGATGTGGGAGCTGCCGCACTATGCCGAGGGGAATGACATCGCCTATGTTCAGGATAGAGCAATCAAATACAAACTTACTGATGAGGAAAACATTTGCTTTTTACACAATCAATTAGAAGAAGGCTATGGCGTACAAGTTTTACCTGGTCATTGGTTCATGAACACCGAGCACATCTTTAGCCACATTCATTGGAATATGAAGGTCTACCGGTTTAAGTCAGAGCTTGCGCAGGAATTCGATGTGAAGGCTAAACAACCAACTTTGCCGTCGATCATACAACCCTCAGAACAGTACCAATGGATCACTTTGGATGAGATGGACAAGTACCCTTTTCCAAATGTGTTTCTGCGTATATTAAAAGCTTATGCGGAGTCAGCTTGGGTGCTGGTTGAATAACTATTCAATTAAAGAAAGGGAATGAACGGATGGATACCAAAGTCAGCAATACCAAATTTACAGTTGCAGCCCTTCTGATAGGCATATTCATGGCCGCATTAGACCAAACCATCGTTTCAACTGCCATGCCTACGATCGTTGCTGAATTGGGAGGGTTGGACAAATTTATTTGGGTTTTCTCCGCTTATATGATTGCAACAGTGATCGCAACCCCGATTTTTGGTAAATTGTCGGATATGTACGGAAGAAAGCTGTTCTTCCTGGCAGGTTTAGTTTTTTTTATGATTGGTTCAGCTTTGTGCGGTACAGCGACTGATATGATTCAACTTATCATATATCGGGTCATTCAAGGGATCGGCGCGGGTGCACTCATGCCGATTGCTTTTACTGTTATTTTTGATATTTTCCCCCCTGAAAAAAGAGGCAAGATGCAGGGTCTCTTCGGGGCGGTCTTCGGTTTATCCAGTGTATTCGGACCGATCCTCGGCGGTTATTTTACCGATCAGATCAGTTGGGAATGGATTTTCTTTATTAATATTCCTCTGGGTATCATAGCTTTTGTGTTCCTGTCGCGCTTTTATTTTGACAAATTAGCAAAAGGAAAACAAATCATCGATTGGTATGGGATCGTTCTGTTTACCTCCTCCATCCTCTGCTTAATGTTTGCGCTTGAACTTGGGGGTAAGGATTACGCATGGGGTTCGATCCAGATTGTAGGCTTGTTTGCCTTCTTTGTTTTGCTGCTTATTTCCTTTCTGTTAGTGGAAAGAAAAGCCTCCGCTCCTATATTGCCCCTCCCGTTATTTAAGAACAAGCTTTTCACGGCTACTCAGACTGTTAGCTTCTTATATGGAGCCATCTTGATGGCGGGAGCCACTTATATTCCTCTATTTGTACAAGGGGTTATAGGGGGTTCGGCTACAAATGCGGGGACTACCCTAATGCCCATGATGCTTGGTATTGTGGCAAGCAGTGTGATCGGTGGTCGATTTATAGACAAAACCTCTTATCGCAATATCATGCTTTATTCGACCCTGATGTTATGTGTTTCAATCTTTCTTCTGGGTACCATTTCTGTAGATACTTCCAATTTGGTCATCACCATCTACATGATCTTTATCGGACTTGGCGTGGGAGTATCTTTTGTCACCTTGAACATGTCCGCGCTGCATAAGGTGGAGGGTCAATATAAAGGCGTGGTGACTTCGTTGGTTGTGTTCTTCCGGACCATCGGCTCGGCACTGGGTATTACGGTATTTGGCGCCATTCAAGTAAGCCAGTTGAGATCCCTTATTGAACAAAACTTCAACGACCCCGAGATGGCAGAACAATTCGGAGATGCAAGAACCTTACTTCAGCCTGAAGTAAGGGCGGGTTTGCCGGATAATGTATTAGCCGGGTTGACCAGCGCCTTGGCTGATTCCATTTCCTTTGTTTTTCAATGGTCGGTTGTACTGCCCGCCATTTCTTTAGTGGTCGTGGTACTTATGATGGGCAAGGCTCGTTTGGAAATCCCTAGGCGGGATAAGTCCAAGACGAGTGTATTAACTGAGGAAAGTGACCATCTTGTAAAAGATAGATCGGTAACCGTCGAATAATCCAGAGGGAGCGGGAATAGCCGGGTTAGAGTAGAAAATTAGCTTGTTTGAGGGAGTAATCGGTACTGTAAGCGGGAATATCCGGGTTGCAGCACCGATTTGGCAGTCTCGAGTGAACTGTAAGCGGGAAAAGTCGGGTTAGAGTAGAAAATTTGCTTGTTTGAGGGAGTAATCGGTACTGTAAGCGGGAATACTCGGGTTGCATAAAAAAAGGGTCCAACGGCAATTCAACCTGCCAACGGACCCTTTTTTAGTATTAACTTTACGACTTTACTTTACTTAACCGCTGCTGCGTATCGTTTGCCCACTTCGGACCAGTTCACTACATTCCAGAAAGCGGCGATGTAGTCAGGGCGTTTGTTTTGGTATTTCAAGTAGTAAGCATGCTCCCAAACATCCATACCAAGGATTGGCGTATTGCCTTCCATGATCGGGCTGTCTTGGTTAGGTGTGCTGCTGACAACAAGCTTACCGCTCTTGTTGACGCTAAGCCATGCCCAGCCGCTCCCGAAACGGGTTGTGCCTGCTTTGGCAAAAGCTTCTTTAAACTTGTCAAAGCCTTCAAGCTCGGAATTAATGGCTTCAGCCAATGCGCCAGTAGGCAATCCGCCGCCGCCCGGTCCAATAACTTCCCAGAACAATGAATGGGTGGCATGCCCGCCGCCGTTATTGCGGACTGCTGCACGGATATTTTCAGGGATGGCGTCGATATTACTGATGAGTTCTTCGATGCTTTTGCCGGAGAGTTCAGCATTCCCTTCGATCGCTGCATTTAAGTTGGTTACATAGGCATTGTGGTGGCGGTCATGGTGGATCATCATGGTTTGCTCATCGATATGGGGCTCTAGTGCATTATTCGGGTAAGGTAAAGCCGGTAGTTGGTGTGCCATGAATAAAATACCTCCTATTGATATGTAATTTGACCTTCTTATTATCCCTTATATCCGATAAGAAATCAAATATACGATAATAACACAACAGGTATGTATCTTAAGTAACCCGTAGGTATATGTTCAATACTTACCCACTTGCAGGATCAATATCTCATTATGATGGAATAACAGAAATGGCGGGGACATATGGCGAAGTATTGCTATAACCACGACTGGTTAGGCAATAGTATAGATACATCAACCCCTCAAAAAGGCAGATAAAGCAAGTTCATGCCATAATGAGGATTGGTGATTCTCCGTTAGAGCATAACTTTGCAATAATTAATGGAATCACAGATTAAGACAAATATCATGGCAATTTCACTCTTGAAGTTGGTATTATTATGCATAACCTCTTGTAAAAACTGTTGTATGTTTTGGGACAAATTTCATCTCTTTCCTGCTGTTTTCCTTGTAAACGCTTATAGTTAAGCGTTTACAAGGAAAAACTGAATAAATCCTAACTTTTTCTCTGTTTTATTAAATTTTTTGCAGGAACGTTTGCACTATTCTACATATGGGCTTGACTTAACAACGAATAGGAGAGGACAAATTGAGGGTCGAACCGATACGGAAGATAGCCGATATCGAACGCATAGAACACGTTCTGCGCTTCTACAGTTATCGGGACTGGTTAACATTCAAGTTTGGAATTAATACTGCCTTACGTATAGGCGATGTCCTTAAATTAAAGGTTTGGCAGGTGAAGGAAAGATATTTAAGTTTGAATGAACAAAAAACAAAAAAGCTAAGACGGTTTTATATTAATTCCTCATTGCGTCCGATATTAACAGACTATGTGAAATACATGGATGATGAGGATTATCTGTTTCGTCCCATCATCAGAAACAAATACCCAACGAATGGACAGTTTTACAGAAGCATCAGCACGGCTGCTCGAATCTGTGGCATTGAGAATATAGGCACTCATTCATGCAGAAAAACCTTCGGATATCATTTTTACCGTAAGACGAAAGATATAGCCATGTTGATGGAAATATTGAATCACGCCAGTGAACGGGAAACCCTTATTTACATAGGCATGATGCAGGATGAAATAGACCAGTCCATGGAATCATTCTTTCTATGATGTATACAAAAACCTGTCCAGGCTCCGGAGCTGCTGACTCATTTCGTATACAAAACAGCCAACGCAGCTCCAAGCCTGAAGGTGATTCTGTATACACAAATTAAAGGTACCGCTGCGGATCGCACTGCCCGGCATTAGCACACTGTATACAGGGAGGTAACCCATGGATAGACAAGAGTCATTAGTCTGTCTTATAGATTGGTTGAATGTAACCGTAAAAACCCAAAAATTATCGGATATTTTTGAAATATTAGGCATCGAACAAAAGGAATTTTCAGAAATGCCCAAGGGGATGTTTGGTTACCATAAACAAATTGCCTGCGGTGAAATCAAGGTGCTGTATGAAGGCACGGCAAGCATGGGCATACATATCCAGTTTAGCGGTCAAGGATGCAGGCAATATGAAACGTACTATGATGGCGATTGGATGAAGCTTCTGGATAATCTCAAGAACAAGTGTGCAGCTTCATTTTCTCGCTTTGACTTAGCTGTGGATGAAATTAGATATAACAATGACAAGCCGTATTTTAGGGTTAAGCAGCTGATCCGCAAAGCCAAACGAGGGGAAGCAAGAACCAAGTGGAAGAAGGGAAGGGATATCAATGAATTTGAATTCGGTGACGGCACGGAAAAAGGCAGCACTTTGTATTGTGGTAGTCCTCAATCTATGCTTCAGTTACGATTCTACGAAAAAGATGAAGAGCGATTGCAAGCCGGAAAAGAGTTACAGGAAGGTTTAACGACATGGAACCGGATGGAGTTTCAATTGAGGGATGATCGGGCAGACGATGCCATAGAATGGATGCTTAGTGGATTTACACCGGGAGACTTGATGTTTGGCATCTTATCAAATTACATTAATTTCGTGGACAAGAATGATGACCAGAATAAAGCACGTTGGCCGATCTGTGAATGGTGGCTTGAATTTTTAAACGGAGCCGGAAAATTGAGACTTACACGCAAAGCGCCAGACAAGACCATTGATGACAAAAAGACTTGGATAGACAAACAGGTCAAACCTACTCTTGCAGAAGTTTGGGTCGCAGAGGGATATCCGGGAGACGATTTCTTTGTAGATTTGATGAATGAAGGCATGGCACGTATGACGGAAAAACAGTGGTCGAGAGCAGAGGAATACAAGCGAGAAACGGACTCTAAGAAGATGACGACAGAAGAGCGTAAGCCTAGAACAAAGCGTTATTTAGAAGAGACAGAGGAACGAATTCGGGATTATAGGGAAAACAAAAGAAAGCAGCTGGACACTGCTTCCTTGGATGAAGATTCAGGCTTAATCGGCTTCCCTAAAAAACGACAAATAATGCTTGCAATAAATCGTGTACAAGCTTAAAATGGAATTAATTACATATCGGAAGGGTTACTGCTGATTTCGCCGTCGTCAGTAAACCCTTCCTATAGGGACATTCAGTCGAAACCTGAGTGTCTCTGTACCTGTATTTTACCATGATTCTTGCCTGGTATAAAGAATAGGGAATATTTACTAAGCGACGGCCATTAATTTGGTAGTCGCTTTTTTCATTTTAATCAGATTTATGCAAGAAAAAATGCGAACAGATTCATTTCTAAAGTGTTCGCATTTATGCAAGGAACTTTGAATTTATGCAATTATGACAATTTTGTGAACACGGGGTTTATGACCTGTTCAGATAAATATTTTGAAGGAAAGGAGATGAAAAACCATGAAAACCCAAGTTATTGTTTTAGGTTCGAGTCGTTACCATTTTGTTAATGAGAGCGCCGGAACGGGAGAACTGATTGAAGGTTGCAAGGTTCATTATGTGGAGAAGGATTTCGTCAATGAAGATAATAGCATTGGCATGATCCCGCAAACCGCTATTATGGAATATGATTTTTTTGAAACATTGAAAACTATTCCAGGCGTATACAATGCAGAATTAACTGTATCCCTTCGTGGAAAAAAGCCAACGCTTAAGATTATCGATTTCGAATTTGTTTCAGCAATGAATTTCTTTCCTCTAATTCAGCCCAACAAATCTCCAGTCAATCTCTAATGGAGGTTTTTAAACATGCCAACTGACAGCGAATTGCTCCAACAAATGGTTACCCAGAATGAAATCACGCATCAACAATTAGCCACAACGAACGATTACCTTAGCTTTATTGTTATCGCCATCGGATTAATTGCCATTCTACTAACGTTTTACGTGGCTTTCAGCGTAACAAAAGGTCGTGATTAAGTGGATTTATTATACACGTTGATGATGTTTTCCCTCTGCGCTTCATCTTTGATGCTAGTCATTAAGCTTTTAAAGTCCAATGTAGATGATCAGGGCGGTGAATAATACATGTTACAAACGTTTATTGACATTATTATCGCTGCCTTAGTTGCAGGGGCTGTCTGTGGATTTATAAGGAATGTCTTTAACAGCTAGGGGGAGGTGATATATGAAAAAAATAACTAAGTACATTTTGGTCATTTTAATTGCCTTGATGATATTCCCGGTATCAAATGCAGAAGCTTACACTGGCGGTTTATTGAATGGAAAAACAATGAACTATGGGACAAGTGAAACAAATATATTTACAACAGAAACTATCTGGACAGATAACGATGAAACGACAACAAGAGCGTTAGGAACAGATGGAGGAAACGACAATATATGGTATGAATTCACTTCAACAGTGGATATTGGCAATTATCAATTAAAGGCTGATTTAACGACATCTATCATTAGGTTTTATGATGAAAGTGGTGTATTGATAACATCTGTAAGTGCTACGATAGCTGATGGCACAAAAACGTTTATTACATCTATTGTGGGCGTAAAAAAGGTTTCATTAGTAAACACAACGGGCACGGCTATATATGTCAGTGAATTTGATGTATTTGAACCATCACCGACACCTACACCAACGCCTACACCAACGCCGACACCGACACCTACACCGACACCAACGCCGACACCTACACCACCACCGGATACTACACCTCCGGCAGTTCCAGTAGGATTGTCTGCCTTATCGGATGATGCTCAAGTTCAACTGAATTGGACGGCAAATGCAGAATCAGATCTGGCTGGTTATAACGTGTATATGGATGGTGTGAAGCAAAATACCAGTTTAGTAAGTCTAAATTCATATCTAAAAACGGGATTAACTAACAATGTTCAATACAGTTTTCAGGTTAGCGCTGTTGATCTTTCGGGAAATGAATCGGCATTATCTACGGCAGTAAATGCAACGCCTTCCAATGTTTTTGCAGTAAGTCTTACACCTAATGGGACAAGCATCATTGTAAATGTATCGGGTGGATCGCCACCTTATACGGTTGATTGGGGAACGGGACCTGTACAATTTACGACAAACACTTATTACATAACGGGTCTAACTAAGAATACCGATTACACGGTTACGGTTACGGATAGTGATGTAGGCACATTCACACAAACCATTAATACAGGCAGCACATCATCATTTTTACCCCCGATCATGCCGAACAGTGATTCGATGTACCAAGTGATGATTAATTCATTCGGAAGAGCAGCAACGATAGGATTAATTGTAATAGCAAGTGCTGTATCTCTTGGTCTTATCGTTATCATTGCTATGTATTGTTGGCGTTTATTGAAAAAATGGCTTTCGACTTCAAAATAAGATTCAATTTTTTGGTGTATAGCACCTTAAAATATATTAAAAACTCAGAGGAGAGTGTTCAAAGAATGAAATCAAAATTCAGCAAGCTTTATTTAACACTAGTTTTTGCAATTGTATTAAGTATCGGGGCAATTGGATCTGCAAGTGCAGTTATTACACCGCCAACTATGCCAGCGTCTGACAGTGTTTATCAGGCAATGGTGGATATGTTCGGTGAAGCTGCAACGAAAGGTTTACTTATTATCGGCGGCGCAGTAGCTTTAGGTCTTATCGTCATTATCGCAATGTGGGCATGGCGTTTGCTCAAAAAATGGCTATCATCTTCCAAATAAACAATAAAGAAAAAAGGGGCGCATGGCTCCGAAAAGCCGTAGGCTTGGCGGGCGGTGCGCTCCTTCTTCTTGTAATGTATAGTGGGAGTGCTTACGCCGTTGCACCTGACCCACCGACACAAATAGGATCAGCATGGAAAACAGGCGGTTTCAATGTTGGTTATCAGAATGTAACCGTTGGGGCACTTGTGAAAGTCTATTTTAGATATGATTGGGAAATATCAAATATGTCATGGACTGTTATTTCAAGTTTTACGGCTCCTGCATCATCAGGTACATTTGTCCAGAATGGGTTGCCCAATGGTACAACTTACAGTTGGAGAATTACACAAACAATAGATGGTGAAGAGTCAGAACCATCAAATGAATTTTCGGGTACACCTCCTTATACTGTATTTGTAATCAACTGGCCGGAAATGTTGGCAGACATTCAGAACACATTCAACAACAGTGACCAGACTATTATTAATACTTTAAATTCTTTATTTACCCCTTCATCAACGGCCATTACAAATTTACAAGACTCTATTACTAACATCAAGAATGCGATAGGCATAGGACAGGTAGAGACAATAGGGACAGATATAATAACCGGGATAGATGATATTAAGGATGAACTTAACCCACCTTTACCAGTGGAAGGGAGTAACCCTTACGGTGGTGGAATTGCTCCCAACACATTACCACCTTTAATTGGAACGATGAATGACTTGTCATGGTGTGTTGATATTACTCACAAGTGGAACGGTGATCCCTTTCAAATTTGTTTATTTACGGATGAACAGCTAGAAAAATTGGGTTGGTGGTCTATTGTAAGAAATCTTTTGAATTCAGCGATATATATTACATTTGTCGTTTGGGTTGTCTCTCGCTTTACTCCAGCTTTTAAAGTGTAAAGGATGGGAAATTGATGGATTTTTTGTTGAATGCAACATCAGGTTTATTGAACACCATGTCAGCTGCTTTAGGTGGATGGTCATTTGCTCATAATATTGCGGATGACATACAAGCACTAAAACCATTTTTTAAAAAGGCAAACATGATTTTACCAGTGGATGGGTTTCTATTTGTCTTTGGTTTATATATCAGCTTGCAGTTGGTTTTGATGGCGTATTACTGGATTACAAGGATTTTAAATTTGATCAGAGGAGCCGGATAAGATGGGCTATATGTGGTTAGTCAGTTTGTTTCTAGTGGCATGGATATTTTTTAAGTTCGGAGCAAAATATCAGGACTTACAAGACTTGATGCTGGCTCGTAGAATAGCAAAAATCATAAAACAAAGTAACCTTTTGAAAGAGTCACAGGAAGCATATGAAGCCTATATGAAAGATGATCCAAGCTTAAAGCATGTTTAGGAGGAAAAGCCTATGACGATAGAAGCGTTTCTGGGTGATCCCGGACAAGGTAAAACGTATTTAATGACGAAAATGGCAGTTCGTAAAATCAGGTTAGGGCATAGGGTTTTTGCAAATTATCCATTAGAAGGTGCAACGCTGTACAAGCAGTACCATGAGATTTTTGAAGTAAAACGATTGCCGGGAGAAAAACGGAGTCCAATCATATTGATCGATGAAGCAAGCTTAATGTTTCCTGCGGGAAGTTGGCAATCTATCCCGTATGAAGTAGCTGCCAATTGGAAGCAGCATCGACATAAAGGTGTAGATATTTACTACACCGCACAGGACTTTACTGAAATATCAAAGGCTCTTCGGAACCTGACTCAATTTGTGAATCATGTAAAACGATTCTGGACCTTGATTCTTTGGTCTACCAGACATCCAAGAACAAAAGCAAAATATGGTGGAGGTTTTACCATTTTCGATATGGCAGTAGCAAAAAAGTATGATTCTTATGCGGATGATGTAGAGAAGCAGGATTTTTTAAAGAAAGGTTTTGACGCATCGGTGTATACAGGAGACAAGCAGCTGCCGCTCGGATCTGGGCAGCAACGCAAGTAATCTGTATACGAAATTTGTTCCAGGCTAAATTACTGCAGGAAATTTTGTATACGGATGAACAAAAAAAAGGAAGCTTTACGCTTCCTTTGAGGGATTTAAGATTTGCTTTAATTGATTCCAACTCATGACGACTACGTTCATTGAACCTTTTCGATGCTGTTGGAGAAGGGTGAGGGTTTCGTACAGATCGGATTTAATCACGACGGTTCTGCGTGCCGCTGTTTCGTCGTCATAGATCACCGTATCGTGCTCTTCGGTAAAGTTAATTTGTTCCTCGATTGCTGGGAATTTTGTCATTTGAATTACCTCCATTTTTTTGTTTTTATTCGTGAGATTTGCAAGCATGGACAGGTCAAGGGTCTTATTCAAATAGAAATTCGTAGAATTTTATTCACCTCTGATACCCTTTACCCCATGCTAAATTCGGAAGAATAAAAAGAAAAAAAACGTAACTTCAAGGACGGTGAGTAATATGTTTTTATATTTTCTAAGAGAAAGGTTGGTTATATGTGGTACGTGTGATCATTGCAGTAAAGGCATCTTATATTATTGCGGGAATTTTTATCGTTGTGACTTCTGTGGTTTCACTATTGACAGCTTACTTACCGATGCTAAGACCGATAAAAGACTTCCTGTTAAACGCACTTTTGCTGTGGAAGTAGCTTCTGGGCAGATCTCTTTGTTTGATGGTGAGTTTATGGCTGGCAAGTATGTTCCAGAAGAGCAAAGAAGGAATGTATACAGAAGTTGAGCAGCTGCGGATCCGATCTGCATCATCCAGGGATATATCTGTATACAGAAACTTGCCCTGGCCAAAGCCGGCAGCTGCATATCTGTATACAGAATAAATTCCGGAATTGCTAAAAAAAATTGGCCAATCGAAAGGATGTATACAAATGGCAGAATCAAGCCCAATGCGGATAGATAATCAGACTAAGCTGGATCTAGAAAGCTACAAAGATAAAAAACGCCTAAAAACACATTCGGATGCGGTAGAAGAATTACTTCGATACCATCATGTAAACGAATTGAACAAGCAGAAGGCTTTTGAGGAAAAGGAAGCCGAAAAAGCAAGGAAGGCAGCAGAGGATATATATGTAGGTGCTGAATTAAAGATTTCATTTAATAATTTAGCCAATGATCTTGGATTACGTTCACATACTGCATTAATCCATTTTTTAATGGAACATTATGGAAATTCAGAAACTATTCATAAGTCAACGTTTGAAGTTTTTAAGGATCTAAGATCAAAGAATTAATTTGTACTATTTTACATGCTGATTTTTGCAAAAAAAATCTTGCCCCCGTCCAGTAACACGGGGGCACAAAATACAAAGAACACCGGAAAAAGTCAATTTGGACATGGCTTTAAAGAAAATCAAACAAATTTTATCGAAAATGCAGGATTCCGTCGTTTCGTGTCGTATTCTTAGAAGACAGAAAATTAATATTTTGTTTATATAAATTGACGGAGGAGACTGTACAATGTTCATTCGTTCTATTCAGCTGTCTGATTATGTATCAGTTACTCGGCTTTTGAGTAATGTGCTTACGGAATCTTGTTACGAAGAGACGATGGAGGTTTTTGCAAGACAATTGTCTTGGGATAGTGATTTAGTCCTTGTTGCTTTGGACAATCTTCAGGTAGTCGGAATTATTATAGGGACGATAGACAACAATAACGGGTATTTTTATCGAATTGCAGTGGATCCGATTCACCAACGCCAAGGAATAGGAAGGACGCTGATCGACAACCTGGAAAAACGGTTTCACCAACGAAAAGTTAATAAAATATTAATAACGATAGATTCTCATAACGAACCGCTCCTGCCTTTATATCAATCTTTGGGGTATCGCACAAATGATTTCTTCCGATCCCTTAAGAGTCTGAGCATTGTCAACGGTTAAGTTATAAAGTATATCTTACACGCCGATTGCATGGCGGGAGATATGCTTTTTTTTACTTTATGGCTTATAATATAAATTGTGAATGATTGAAAAGATCGAGGTGCATCATGGATCCGAAATTGCTTTCAGAGATGTGGGATTGGTTGAAATCGATTGTACTGGCGCTGATTGTTGTGCTGGTTATACATCAATTTGTATTTAACCTCTCTACGGTTAAAGGGCAATCGATGGAGCCTACTTTGCAGGAGAAGGAATGGCTGTTTATTGATAAATTCAGCTATCTTATGGGCAAACCCAAGCTGCATGATGTTGTTATATTGAAGAATACGAGCGAATACACAGAGAAACGGCTCTATCTTGTGAAGAGGATAGTAGCACTTCCGGGGGATACGGTTGAAATTCGTAATAAAGAACTATT
>DASWUO010000114.1:0-6464 GCA_036401615.1 Bacilli bacterium
GTACCGCGTGCTACACGAAAACCGAATAAATTGCTGTTGGATATGATACACTGAAACATAGATCTCACCCTATCCACTAAAGGAGCCAATCATTTTATGAAAATTCAATGGACTTTAATCTTTGCCTTAATCTTCGCTTTACTCACAGCGATTTTTGCTGTATTGAATGTGAATACGGTGCCTGTAAATTACATATTCGGGGACGCGGATGTTCCTCTAGTGCTAGTGATTATCAGTTCCAGCTTATTGGGCGGTTTGATTGTCGGACTGTTTGGCATCATACGCCAGTATCGGCTGCAGAAGAAAATCCAACACTTGGAGGCACAGCTGCAGAAAGAGGCAAAAACCAACGCAACTGTTCCGGAAATACTTGCTGCCAGCACAAAGAACCTTGAAAATCACCCACAAAATTCAGAACAAGAAAGATAAACGGTATGCCGCCCTACCCTTAATTCAGGATCATTCGTAATTGATTGACTCATATCCACTCATACAATAAGGTTAAGGTCTCAATTAGACCCTATTGAATAAACTGGATATGGCTGTATCGGTATATGCTCCCTTTTTGACCTTAAATGTTCCAGACACCGAAAAAGAGAGAGGTTTATTAGCAATAGGTTTCTTTGCGGACCTTATACTCTTAAAATTCTCTCCCTAATTTGCCATAGGGCCTTTGTTGAACCTTATATACCCAATTGGATATGTAGCTGGTGTATTGACTTAAGAAACTATCCTCAAGCCGCTAAATAGATACCGCCTTTTAGATTCGCGAAGTCTGGAAATGCATCAATTAATCCTTATCCACCAAGCCCCGGTCCAGCACTTCCTCGAGGATATTGGTAACGGCAAAGACCGTGTGGGCCAAGTCATCATTTTCGAATGCGTATTTGCACTCGTCATGATAGGCCATCCCATCATCGTAATGCTCTACATGGGATTGCACTACCCTGTCGGTGGCTCCCAAGAGCCTTTGTCTTTCCATGACTTTTTCCCGGTCTGCATAGATGAATATCCGGGTCACCTTATCTCCGTATATTTTTTTCAATGTTCTTGCCCCGCTGGCACTAATTACCAGATAAATAAAAGCATTTTCCTCAAACATCTGCTCAATATGTTTATGTTTTATTCCATACCAATTGCCATCGTGGTTTACGGATTCAACAAATTCGCCGTTCTCCTTCGCCTGAAGAAAACTCTCTTCTGAAATGAAGTGGTAGTCTTGCCCATCCAATTCCGTGGGACGGGGTTCCCGGGTTGTGCAGGACAACACCTTCTTAATGCCGAGTGTAGCGCCTACCATATCAGCCACTGTCCTACGTCCGGAACCGTCGGGTCCTGTAAAGACAAATATCATTTCTGTGTCTTTCAATGTATACATGTTAGCTGCCTCCTTTTTAGACGATAGAAAATGAGAAGTTGGAAAACGCCTAATCTCTAATTTCTAATCTCTAGGTTACTATATTCTGCACACCCCCTCTTTATCCCTTCAAGCATATTTAAAAAGTGGATTGTTCAATCGATTTATTTTCGAAATTCTGCTACAATATATCTAAATTGCAAAGTTTGTCGTATGGGCGAAGGGGAGATCACGTTTGCACGAGGCGCATGAATTTGAGGAGATGAAGTTAAAAAAAGACTTGAGTCCCGAAGAAATGCTTACCGTTATTTTTGACTATGTAGCCAAGATTGCCAATGCCAAAGATTTGGATAACGTGCTCATCCTCATGGCTGATATGGGTAGGGAAATGGTCGTATCGGACCGGTGCAGTGTGTGGCTGCTCGATCGAAATAAGAACGAGCTCTACACTAGAGTGGCTCATGGCATTCCGGGGATCCGCATTCCGATTGGTACAGGATTGGCTGGCCATGCCATCGAATCGGGAGAGCCTATCTTCATCAGTGATGCCTACCAAGACGACCGGTTTAATACAGCCGTAGACCTCAAAAGCGGATACCGGACTAAAGCCATCATGGTGGTACCATTCCAGAACAATGAAGGTGAAATCATCGGCTGTTATCAAGCCATTAATAAAATGACGAAAACCGAGACTTTTTCACATAAGGATTTGGAATACCTCACCCTGGCTGCTTCATACTCCGGGAAGTCGCTTGAATCCGTGCAGCTGCATCAAGAAATTGAAGAAACGCAGAAGGAAATTATTTTCACCATGGGGATGATTGGCGAAAGCCGATCCAAGGAAACAGGAAACCATGTGAAGCGGGTTGCTGAATATTCTTACATCTTAGCTCTGGGCTTAGGCATGAGCACCGAGGAGGCCGAATTGTTGAAGATGGCCTCGCCGATGCATGATATTGGGAAAGTGGCTATTCCGGATTCCGTTCTTAAGAAACCCGGGAAACTCACCGAAGAAGAGTTCGATGTCATGAAGGAACACACCACGATTGGATACGGATTACTGAAAAATTCCAATCGCCACATTCTGCAAACTGCAGCCATCGTGGCTTACCAGCATCATGAGAAGTGGAACGGCAAAGGATATCCTAACGGATTAAAAGGCGAAGAAATCCACATCTACGGTAGAATTACGGCCATTGCCGACGTCTTCGACGCATTGGGCAGCGACCGGGTTTACAAACAAGCGTGGGAATTGGACCGGATTCTAAACCTGTTTAAAGAAGAGCGCGGCCATCATTTCAACCCGCAAATCGTGGATGTTTTCATCGATAATTTAGCGGAAATCCTTAAGGTAAGAGACAAATATTCCGACCTCAATTTAGAGGCTGCGCATCCATAAACCGATCTGGATGATTGGTACAAATCATTAAATTCGGGTGCATGGCTGCTATCTTGGCCATTATGGACCGGTCGTTTACGGTCCAGGCCATCATCCCATAACCTTCCTTCATCATTTCTGATACAAAGCCTTTCGTTAAATACTTGTAATCCATAGACAGTAAATTAGCCCCCGCAGCCTTCATCTGTTCCCGAATCAGCAGCGGTTTTCCTGAAAGGATTAATCCGGTAGGTATCATAGGATCGATTTCTCTAACCTTCTTCACAGCTTGATGGTCGAAGGAAGTGATACATACCTGATGCTTTACCTGATAAAGATGAATCAATTCAATGACTTTAAGTTCCAGGCCGGGGTAAAGATCCCCGGCTGTTTTTATTTCAATATTCAGACGGATTTTTCCATAAGTCGCTTGCAGCACCTGCTCTAAACTGGGGATCTTTTCCCCTTTGTAGCTTCTATCAAACCAGTTCCCGGCATCGAATTCACTTAACTGTTGAAAGGTATAGGCCTTCACCTCACCCCTCCCGTTGGTTGTGCGATTCAAGGTATAATCGTGAATTACCACGGGGTTGCCATCCTTGGAGAGCTGTACATCCAACTCGATCCAATCGATCAGCGGATGATCCATGGCCAGCCGGAAAGCTGCCATCGTATTCTCCGGTGCTTTGCCGGACCAACCCCGATGGGCCACTAAAGGATTCATTCCACCCCAACCTTCCCGTCGGATCCGAGGTTTGCATTAATGGATATATCACTGAGATGTTTGTAGAGGGTTTGACTGGCCGAATCATCCATTGGTTCAGGTTTAGCGGATTTAATTATAAAGGGAATTACCTGCAAACTGCAGCTTTGTTCCTTGGAACAGGATGCTTCCAGAATAGCGGTTTGGGACGTAGCCGAGAAGCTGTTGGAGGTGAAAATAAAATTGCCCAACCCATAGGCTATCCATTTGCCCTTATAGAACTCAAAACCTTGCAGAACGTGGGCGTGGCTGCCAACAACCAGATCAGCTCCCGCATCAATGTACCGGTGTGCCATCTCTGTCTGCATTTTATTAGGGATATCCTCTCTTTCAATCCCCCAATGGGCCACAACGATTACGAGATCTGCTTGTTCCTTAGCTTTTAGGATAGACTTCACAGGTTTAGTGTAATTATAAGTCTCGGCAAGTCCAGGCTGATTCTTCCCTGCCTTCCATGAGACATCAGGAACCACACCGGTAAATCCGAAAAAAGCAATCTTCAATCCGTTGATATCAACGATATGCGGGGTATAAGCTTCACCAGCATCCTTGCCCGCACCCATGTGGTTCAAGCCCACTTCATCCAGGAATTTCATGGTATCAAACAAACCCTCAAGTCCATAGTCCATGGAGTGGTTATTGGCGAGGTTGAGCAAATCGATTCCCGCTTCCTTCAGGGCAGGCAGCGCCTCGGGGGATGTCTTGAACACATACTGCTTCTCTTGCGCAGCCTCCAATTCCGTAACAGCCGTTTCCAAATTAGCAATGGCATAGTCCGCTTTCTCAAAATACGGCTTTACGTGTGAGTAGGGATAATCATATCCGTTTTGTTCAAGAAGAACCCCTACGCTGCTGCCGAGCATGATGTCCCCGACGAAGTCCAGAGTAACATGAGCGTTGCCAGAGGCGTCCGGCTTATCCGGGTTTGGGCTAGCCGGTTCCGTTTTAACGGGTTTTGGAGTAACCGAGTCCGGGCTAACAACCATGTCTGTATTATCAGGGTCAGCAGGGGTGCCTGAATTCTCCACACCGTTCCCCGCTGATTGATTTGCTTGTAAATCTACCGCTTTCCAGATGAATAAACCTATGACCATAATGACTGCGATGATGGCTAATGCAATATAAATCCCCATGATTCTGCGTCTGTTCTTTTTTCTGCCCTTATGAACATCAGATCTATTAGTGTACATGATAGTCTCCCTTACTCTTGGTGTCATCCTATATTGTGGAAACTGGTAACTTCGCTCTTCCCATTCTACCTCTGTATGGGCAGTTTAGCGAGGGTTTTATTATTTTTTACAGCAAAAAAAAAGCCGGGACTAACGATCCCGGCCGGCTTGGCTATTTTTATTTTGGAAAAAAATTATTGGTACGTGCTCTGTTGATTCTGTTGATTTTGTTGGTTTTGTTGGTTTTGTTGGTTTTGCGGCATAGGCTGGTAGCTGTGTAAGAAGGTTTTGGCCGTATGATCCTGCATCGTGGGCACTTGGTATTGACCTTGTTGGTTCATCAAGGCAAACACTTCATAAGCTTGATTGGCACAAGTGATGGCCCCGTTCATTAACATTTGCCTGATATTCGGATCGGCACTTTCCAGCAAAGCATTCATGTGGTTTTTAGCCGAGTTTTTATGCCAGGACAACATCGCTAGAGCGATTTGTTGGTCATTTAGTTTACTGCCGGTTTGCGGCATTTGGGATTTCGGGTTATCCAATCCATATTGGATTTGATTCAATTGAATGTTCGGCATGCCATAGGCTTGGCCCCCGTTTCCGGCGGCATTATAATCATGGGTGTAAGACACAAGCTGATTGTAAGCTTGAATAGCCGTTTGCACATGCCGGTCTAATAATTGACGGAGTTGTTGATTCTGGCATTCCTCGGCATATAAGGTGAAATGGGTGATCAAGTTAATCTTTTCGTTCAAAATTTCATGTACTTCCATGGTCTCATGTGCACCAAACGGCATGTAAAGCATCTCCCTTGTAATAGATTTAATTCATACAAGGTTAATGTAACCAATAATTCCCATTGTTATGCATGCTGTCACGCAAAAAAAGCAAACGACTTGTTATAATTTGTCTAACCCTCACGCATTGTCTGAAATAACATGGGAAGCTGCTTCTTTGCCTTGGCGAATGCAGTCGGGGATGCCTACGCCGTGATATCCGGATCCAGTTAGGAAAACTCCCGGCATATCTAGGGTTAGCTGCCTGCGAAGCTGGCTGATGTTGTCCAGATGGCCGACGGCATATTGCGGCATGGATTCTTTCCAACGGGTGACTTCGAAGAACAGCGGTTTTGCTGTAATCTGCATAATGTCCTCAAGATCATGGCGCACTTTGGTCAACAACTCCTCATCCGATAAAACCATCCACTGTTCATCCCCCGAGCGGCCAACGTAACAGCGCAATAACACCTTTCCTTCGGGAGCCGTATGCTGCCACTTCGAGGAGACCCACGTACAGGCCGTTATGAAGCGGTGCTCTTGCCGGGGGACAACAAACCCTGAACCGTCCAGCGGGTATTTTATATCTTTCCTATCAAAAGCCATGATCACATTAGCAACAGAAACATAGGGAATGGCGGTAAGCTTATCTACGGCTGTGTGTGCAGACAATAATTTTGCTGCTGCGAAGGCGGGTACAGCCAGAATAATGGCATCAGCATCAAGATGCTTGGTGTTCTCGCCGGAGCGGCCAAAGATTACTTTATACTTCCTGCCCTTCACCGGATCGCTCAATTTTTCTACAGAAAGCACTCTCTGTCCTGTGGAGATTTGCACGCCAACCATGGCCTTAACCAGCGTCTCTACTAATGAGCCGAGCCCCCTCCGGAAAGATAAAAACAGGCTGCCCTTAAGCCCATCAGGCAGAGAGCTAGACACCTTATTGCTCTTCTTCGCGGCCAGCAGGCCCAGAATAAGGCTTCGGTGCTTCCGCTCCATTTCTACAAACTGCGGAAAG
>DASWUO010000115.1:0-8353 GCA_036401615.1 Bacilli bacterium
AGGCATAGCAGATTTCCGTAACCGACAGCTGTGACACGCTTAATAATGATTTGGCAAATTTAACCCGCAGCTCTTGCAAGTAATTCTGGAAGGTGGTACCGACCGTATTCCTAAAGCATTCGCTAAAATAATTCGGCGCAAACTGGGCTTGCTTGGCTACATCCTCCAAAGTCAGGTTATCCCGGAAATGATGCTGCATGTAGATCAAGGCCTTTCGAATTGAGGGTTGGGGGAATAGAGTCAAGCTGCTTTCCCTTTGATGCGCTTCACCAAGACAAGCTCTGGTTAAGGTAATCATGATCCGTTCCAACGCACTCTGCATCACTGCCCTCGACCCCAGCTTGGGCTGTCTGGACTCTGACCATAATAGGCGAAATTCGGCTTCAATGAAAGAAAAGTCCAGATCTCTTAAATCGGTTAAATGCAATCCCACATCACTAAAAATCAACTGCCGCATATCCTCATTCAACCATTCATCGGTAAAAATAACGTTAAAGAGCACCAACTTGTTAGCCGGGTTAGAAACAACTTCATGGAAATCAGCAGGGGTTAAAAGAAAAATATGACCTTTGCCCGCCGGATAAGAAATGCCGTTAAGATAGTGAATACCTTCCCCTTCCAGAATAAAGCTCATTTCATAAAATTCGTGCCAATGCAATTTCGTTGTATCATGAACAGGACTGTGGAATATTTCAAAAGAGGCGCCAAGCGGCATAAATTGGTCATTCGTCAATCGTTCCGGTTGTTTGCTGTCCACAACTCCAATCCCCTTCCAAAGAAATAATGCATGTGCTTAATTATAACGCATTTCTTCAGCTTATTATAGGAACCATTAATTAACGGAAATTTTTCAAATTAAACTGATGTCATGATTAAAAGAGCTGTTATTATGTTATAATAACATATAGCTAGACAGTCCAGATAGAAGGAGTTGTTAGAAATGAACAAGAGATGGCAGATACAAGAAGCTAAAAACCGTTTGAGTCAAGTTGTCAACCAAGCTGTTAATGATGGGCCCCAAATCATTACGGTTCGGGGTAAACCTGCTGTAATATTACTGTCGTTTGAAGAATACCAACGTATAACTAAACCAAAAACCAGTTTGGCAGACTTTTTTAAAAATTCTCCCTTAAGCGAAGTGGAACTTGAACTGGAAAGAAGTACAGATATGCCTCGTGAGGTGGATTTGTGAAATATTTATTAGATACGAATATTATTTCAGAGTTGGTTAAAAAACAACCTAATACAGGCATTCTTAATTGGATCAAGGAGCGGGATGAAAACAATTTATATCTTAGTGTACTTACATTTGGGGAGTTACTGAAAGGTATAACAAAATTAAACGACAAAGTTAGGGCACAGAAATTACAATCCTGGTTAGATCAAGATCTCAAACATCGATTTGAAGGTCGAACCCTTGTTATTGATCAAGAGGTTGCAGAAACTTGGGGGAGAATTCAGGGGATTAACGAAGGCAGGGGTGTTAAATTACCGGTAATGGATAGTCTTATTGCAGCTACAGCGATAACTTATAATTTAATTGTTGTGACACGCAATGTTGGTGACATCGAGAGGTGCCAAGCTGCTGTTTTTAATCCTTGGGTTTAAGGACTCCCTCAGACAATCATAATCTCTCCAGACAAAAAAAGAACCCCTAAGCATTTATTTCACAAAGGGGTTTCCTGCTATATCCTTGCCTCGAGCAAGCCAAATTTTGAAGCCCGGGTTTTTCTCCGGATACACCTGGAGCTCTGTCGAAAAATAACGCATGGTGTAGCCGCAGCGGCGGTGCGGACTGGTATTCGTCGTGGCTCCGTGAATAATTCTGGCATCATGAAAGGAACATTCACCTTGCTCTAATTCAAAGTAAACCGCTTTTGATTCATCGATATGTTTAATCTGCGAAAGAAAAGTATTATCTTTTCCATCGACCTCTTCGTATTCCGAGAAGCCATTGTTGTGTGTTCCCGGAATCACCCGCATGCAGCCATTTTCCTTATTGCTTCGGTCTATAGCCAACCAAAGTGTTACAATCTTGTCTAACGAACTCATCCTTCCGTTCCAATAAGCAGAATCCTCGTGCCAGGGTGTAGCCCTGCCGACATAAGGGTCTTTGGAAATGAAATGGCTGGACCATAAGCCGATATTAGGGCCAATCAAGGACTCTACCAGATCAAGAGGCTCATCACTTAATAGAAACTTCAATAGCCTTTCTTCGCGAAAATGGGGCGTATCCAGTTCATCGGAAAGCTTGCTGCCCTTCTGGGCCAATTGTTGTTCAAAAATTCCATTCAATTCGGCAAATTTATCTGCGGAAAAAACTTGTTTATTGTACAGCAAATAACCATGCTTATGATAAAATTGTACTTCTTCTTCCGTTAATTTATTGCTTGTTTTCTGATTCATCCCAACCCAACTCCAGTTCATAGTTTAATAGAATTCGAGATCACCTGGTACTGCGTCCCCTCTATAATCCAACTATAAACCGGAACAAGTTCTATTACTTATCCTATTCTAGGGAAATGTATGCATATCTTCAGACGGACTGGATTCATCTTGCCTTAATGACCATCTAATCTTGATAAACCATCGGAAACCATTGATCATTGGCAAATAAATCGCCATCCTTGCCATTCAGCAGAGAAACATTCATATGATCCTCTCCCTTGGTGCCGGCCTTGTATCTTGTGTCGCCTGTCATCAAATGTACTGCCATAGATCGGCGCGGCATATCTGTCGTATTGGCTCCACTGCCATGAATCGTTAAAGCATGATGAAAGCTGACCTGACCGGCTTTCATGATAACCGGCACCGGATCAAATGAAGCTCCTTCCGGAAGATCCATCTCCTGCTCCAGCTTTTTAAGATCCTGTTCGAAAAAATTGCTCACCTTCAATAACCCCCAATGATTGCTGTAAGGGATCATCTGCATGCACCCGTTGGACAAGTCTACATCATCAAAGGCAACCCATGCCGTTAGTAAAGAAGGTTCAGCTGCACACTGCCAATAAGAATAGTCCTGATGCCAACCGACATTCGCTGTCTCTTTTCCCGGTCCGCGACCCGGTTTATATAATAATTGGTCATGCCATAAACGCATGGAAGACGCCTGCATTAACTTGGCTCCAACAGCTCCGATCACCGGATCGACAGCCACGCTTCTTAGAATAAGATCGCACCAGTGGGAATTATCCGTTTTACGCAGCGCCCGCGGGTTATCCCCGGTTTTCCAGTAACCCTCCCACGGAGCCTTGCCGGTTTCAAAATCTTCATTATATACACGTTCCATACGTTCTCTTATTTCTACAAGCCGTTCGTCGCTAATTAATTGCGGGGAAATCCAATAACCTCTTTCTTTGAAAAATGTAATATCCTGCTCAGCAGGCATGAAGCTCGTGCTTATCATTGTAATATCCTCCTCATATCTATTATGATTGTATTGTTATCATAACGTGATTATAAGGGAATAATTCCAAGATGTCTTGTAACAGGATCATCAAATATTTAAATGTTTTCATCATAAAAGAATATTCAGCTCATCATTTGACTAGTTTTCGGAAATCCTGTGGCGCCGTTCCAGTATGACGTTTAAAGAAGATGCTGAAATGATGGATGGACTCAAAATTAAGGGTTTGGGAAATAGCCGTTACAGAATCCGAAGTCTCCCGCAGATAATGTTTGGCCCGGTCAATGGTTAATAGCCGGATATACTTCCCTGTGGAAATTCCCATAAATCGCTTAAACTCCCGATCCAAGTGGGATCTGCTGATGTTAACCCGTTTAGCAAGCCCTTCTGTATCCATCTGGTACCCTTCCTTCGTGTTCAACAAGTCCAAAACCTGCCGGATGGAATAGGCTAAAGTGATAGGAGCTTTCACGGTTGAGTCCATTTTCTCCTGAAACGTTCGGAGAACCGAAACCAGCATCTGCATAAAAAGTCCTTGCACCATCTGTCGGGAATATTTATCACCGAGCCGTATTTCAGCAAATATAGCATCACAAACCGATTTAATGAGTCCCTTATCATCTTTGGCCACCCGATGGATCCCTATATTATAGAAATCTGCTTCCATACTTCTCATTTCTTCCAATTTGAAGCCCATATAATATAATCGATAAGGCAGATCTCCTGCTGCAGCACCTTGATGACCTTCACCCGGCTTAGTCAGGAATAAATCTCCGGAAGACACTTCATACAGATAATCATCTACGGCGAACCAACCATTTCCTTCTTCAACGTAACATAATTCAAAATGATCATGAAAATGCGAAGAAATATGCCATGTTTCCTCTACTAAAAGACCGATATAAGCAAGGTTGTCAAATACCCGGTGAAAGGGAAGCTCAATACGGATCTCACTTTCCGTTTGAACTGTTCTGGAAAGCGCGGGTGTCTCGTCTTTTCTAGCTTTTGTGGAGTTTGGAGATGTCGGGTAAGAAAAACGACCAGCCATAACGATTTTCCTCCTGTTGAAGGTTAATACGGAAATTATATACTATATGGAACAGAAAGAAACCTTACTTTTATCCAGTAAGGCTGATCCTTGATTGCAAATGAACTTAACTCCAATTCTCGCAACCGCGGAAAGGCATATGTTTTCCTGCTACAAACTTAGGTTTTGGTGCATAAACATTGATTCCTGGAACAGCATTGCCCCTAAGCAGAAAGGCTGAGGGCCATGGATTATCCGAAATGATTTTCGTACTGGTCGGGATGTAACGAATGGTCAATCCGCAACGACGCAGGGGCGAATGGTTTGCTTTGGAGCCGTGGATGATATTCGGGTTATGAACGGAAACCCCGCCGGCTTTCAATACAAAGTCCAATGCCTTGGATTCATCGACCAACGCCGGATCTACTTCGGAATCAAGGACATTGTCCACTTCCTTGTTCTCTTTCATCTGCTGGAGCTCCAGGGTATGTGTCCCCGGTATCACCCGCATACAACCGTTTTCAGGTAAGGAGTCATCTACAGCCAACCATAAGGTAACCACCTTCATCGGTTTCAGCGGCCAATAGCTTCCATCTTGGTGCCAAAGCACAGGGCATCCGTCATAAGCAGGCTTGCTAATATAATGTGACGCGAATAGTGCAATATCCGGACCGATAAATTGTTCAGCGATATCCAACAATCGGGGATCACTGATCAGTCTTACCCAGAAAGGATCATCGGCAATATAGATATGGCCTAGATTTTCGGGGCGGACCCCCGGATGTTTCTTCATCAACCATTCAATATGCTGCTTAGCTTCACCAATTAAATCATCATCCAACACTTTCGGAAACAACGCATATCCGTTTTGATCATATTCTTCCTTCACATCGCTCATCACCGGGTTGCTCATCCATAAAACCTCACTTTAAAGTAGATTTAATTACCCCTATTTTAAAATAACGCTTGCCCCAATGCTTTGCATATGTAAAGACATATACAGCTTATCTTCAGACACCTTGCGGGTTCGATTAGGGACTGAATTTAAAGTGTCAATCCTGATGCCATAACGGATCACGACGGTATTGTCCTGGGGATCTACCCATTTCTGCAGTAAACACATTGGTGAAATAATGAACCGAACCAAAGCCGGTTAGCTCGGCGATTTCCTTGATCGGGCGGTTTGTTGTTTTCAACACGTGCGCCGCGTGTCTTATTCGTTCCTGTTTGACATAATGAATGTAGGTTTGTCCGGTTTGCTCCGAAAACAACCGTGATAAGTGGCGCCGCGAGACATGGATGGTAGCTGCCACGTCGTCGAGAAGAAGAGGCTGCGATAAATTGTCCCGGATGAACATTTGAGCCTGATTTAGCACACGCGAAAAGGACATTCGGGTCAGACGTCCCCGGTCAGAGCCGGGTTGTCCGCTCTTTTGGGCATTAAACACTTGTGGAAAAGAACACAACAGCGCGTACCCTAAGGATTTTACAGCCTCTGTTAATCCTAAAGTAGCGTTTCCTGCTTGATGCAGAAGAGCTTTCCAAACCATGATCACCGATTCATCATCTCCTGCATGTGTGATGTAATTGAAAGCTTGAAGCATGTCATGATACTCTGCTGCTGATCGTTGTCCGGATTCGGCCTCAATAAATTCAAAAGCTACATAAATAAGGAACATCCCGAACTCACTGCGAATTTGGTGCCACACCTCAGGCCTGCTGCAGAACAGCGTCCCCGGCTTTAACTCAAACAATATGCCATTATCGAGATAGCTCCCCGATCCCGCAACTACATAACAAACTTCAAAAAACGAATGCTTATGCACGGGATTATCATAATGATAAGGCATAACTCCCCAGTAATGAACGATAAAAGATGCCTCGTCCCCTTTTAACCTGAGCACCGATTGATTTAAGAAGGCCTCTGCGGCTAAGCCGGTTTCTTTCTTAATCATAAAGATCATTCCTTTATAGTTGGCTCAAAATTGCAAAAATGAGGCTTATCTTTGTAAAGACAAGGTTCATCCCTTCAACTATAATAAAACCATAAACCGCAAGGTTGGTCTACTATTATTTATTAATAAGACAAGAGGAGCTGATGGAATTGATCACTCAGCAAGATGTTGATTTTTACAAAGAAAATGGATTTTTGAAAGTAAGCGGAGTTTTTAATGCTCAAGAAGTCGAAGATATGCGTAATGCCACGGATGATATTGTCAAACGTGCGGCTCAAACCAAATATGACGCCAACGCTCAATGGCAGGGTGACTTTCTGCCGGCGGAAGAGTTGAAGAAGCTGGTCCTGAAAGGGTTTCATGATGCCCATTATCACGATGCCGCCTTCACAAGAGCCGTTACGCATCCTAATATGGTTGCTATACTTCAACAAATCATCGGGCCCAACGTGCAGCTTCACCATACCAAGCTGCTGTTGAAGCCGCCTGAGAACGGAGCCGCATTCCCGATGCATCAGGACTACCCTTACTTCCCGCATGAACAGCATACTATGCTTGCTGCCAGTGTTCATATGGACGATACAGATCTGGAAAACGGTTGTCTCCATGTTATTCCCGGTTCTCATAAACAAGGTCCTCTTCCTCACGTGGGAACCCACTATTTGAACCATAAGGAATACCCGGTTACTATGGGAACGCCTTGTTTAGCCAAAGCAGGAGATGTGTTATTCTTCAACTATCTGACCATCCACGGTTCCATGCAGAATCGCAGCAACCGTGATCGCCGTAATGTACTGTTCCAGTACCGTGCTGCAGAAGACCTGCCAACCAACAAAGACCATGTGAACTGGGGACAAGGCATGATGATCTGTGGAAAAAACCCGGTATTTAAAAATTACATGCCGGAATATGCTTTGGTTTAATATTAGTTTTTTTGAAAAAAAGATCCTTAAGTCTTGACCATTTAAATTTCCGATTGATCAAGGAAACAGCCATGCTCTTAGGAACATGGCTGTTTCTATGTGTAGGACATATCATTATGTGTTGAAATTCAGCCTATCTATCCATGCGCTTCTAAAAGTTCTATACGTTCTATAGCTGAATCCAAGTCGTTGTCGACCAACCGCATATGGCCTTCCAACCGGCGAAAATTGCTTTTCGTGTCCCTGCGGAATGCGCTTAATTCAACTGCCACGCCATCCAGTCTTTTGCCTAAAGAATCCACCTTTTGCTCAAGCCTTTCCACTCTTTGCTCAAGCGAATTTACTGCTTTACCCATAGCGCCAACAGTTGTAATTAACTGGTGAATCAGATCGCCTTGGCGTTGCAGTTCGGTTCCCAATTTCTCAATACCCTGCAGAATCAAATCCTGTTTATCCATCATGCCTCACCTGCTCTACTTGTTTATTCTAAAGTCAGTATACCATAAATCTATCAATCCCGACATCCGGCTTAGGTAAGATTTTTATATGAGTTGATACTCCCACCTAGTTTTTATTCCCCTTTACTCACGTCTGGACATCAAATTTGCCATACTATAATTGGATTGGAATTGAACGCTGGTATGTAACGATCCATGCTTGAGGGCGAAATAAAATAAAATTTCTCCGCATGTCCAATTTTTCTTGCGTTTTAAAGATTGAATGCCCAATTTGCGAAAAGCCCATCGCTGAATTTCCGATAATCCTTCACTGTTCCTTTCTACACCGCCATCTTGGTTTAGAATAGAGTCATACCGGACTCCAAATTTGCCCATTTGGTTATTGCAGATTTGAACGAATACAATACCGGACGAGAGGTTAGCAAGCTCTTCGCCTACTTCTTTAAAGACCAAATCAATCTGTCTTGTCAAAGGTAATAGTTTCAATATCATCACTTTCCTCCTTTCTTTATGAATTTAGTAAAAATAACTATATCTAGTCTTAATTTACATTATACAGCATGCATTATCCATATTTCAACATA
>DASWUO010000116.1:0-2584 GCA_036401615.1 Bacilli bacterium
CACCTCATCCGGTTCAAGGCCAACGGCTTCGGCATAGCTTTTGATAAAAGCTCTCACATAGAAATTGCCGGGAAGTTTTTTATAATTCCCCTCCTCTATTGCTTCAAGATAAGCTTTTCGAATTTTGGTGGTTTCCTGTAAATCTTCAATGGTTAGTCCTTTTTCGTTCCTTGCTTTGATAAGTAATTGACCCAGATCCGACACCTGCTCACCTCCTAGATTAAACTTTATGCTCTAATTTTCTAGAATCCGTCATATTTCATTGTAAAAGAGTCGTATTGGATTTCTTCTTCAGGTGTATTACGCAATTCAATAATATAGTCAAAATCATCATATTCAAATTGGGAATCCCGCACAAAAATATCCGGATGCTCAATGACTTTCGTTGATGGCAGTCTCATGATATCCTGCAGCAAAGTGTAGTGCTTCTCATTCGAACGCATCGTACTTACGATTCCATCTATAATAAAAATGTTGTTGACATTCATTTCTTCTTCGGAGAGTTGGGTACGTACAGTCTGTCTTAACAAGGTAGAGGAAACGAAGGTCCATCTTTTATTAGAGCATACACTGCCGGCAATGATGGATTCGGTTTTGCCTACCCGCGGCATCCCTCTTAAGCCAACGACCTGGTGTCCTTCTTTTTTAAAGACTTCTCCCAGAAAATCAACTAAAATGCCTAATTCATTTCTTACAAAACGAAACGTCTTATGGTCATCAGAGTCTCGTTCAATATATCTTCCGTGTCTTACGGCCAAGATGTCGACAAGCTTAGGTGTTCTCAGAGCAGTTACTGTTATATTATCCACTTTTTTTAACATTTTACCCAAAAGTTCAATTTTTTCATCATCATCGGTTTGGAGGAGCATGCCGCGGGTACGAACCTCCACGCCATTAATAGTTAGAATATTAATTTCAAGCATTCCCATCAGGGAAGCAATGTCTCCTAATAAGCCGGTACGGTTTTTATGAATTTTATATTCCATATACCATTGTTTGTATTCCATAGGTCTCCTTAAAAAATATAGATAATTCAAGGTATTCTACAATTTTCGTCAATTTCCTTCTTTTTTGATGAGATTAATAAAAATCTAGTTTATGTCCCCCAAGTATATCACGTAAATACAAGAAAAACCTCCGGAACCGGAGGTTAGACAAGTTTATTTATTTTCAACCAGCTTAAACATCAGACGGGCCATTGTTTTTTTCTCTTCCTCGTTGCCTACATCCCATAATTCCTTCAACAAACGTTCCTCGCGATTTTTGGGATCTACCTTTTCCTCAAGGAACTCACCAATATGGAAGGCAAGCTTGGTAATTGTTTCGTCACTCATCCCGGCTCTTTGGGCTTGGTTAACACGTTCGGCCAAAAATTCTTTCCACTTATCAAAAGTCTCCAACACGGTTGCCATGGTTTATTCCTCCTAGTCAAATATCTTCTATATTATCTGCATTAGGGGGATAATTATTCATGTCAACCAACCGCCGTTTGGACTGATAACCTGCCCTGTGATGTATCCTGATTCCGGCAGAGAAATGAAGTAGACCAGAGAAGCGATTTCATCCGGCTTTGCAAACCTGCCTGCGGGAATTTCGTTTTGCAATTGCTGCTTTTCCGTTTCAGTGAATTGATTCATCATGAGAGTGTCAACGGCCCCGGGAGCTACCGCATTTACCGTAACGCCGGAGGGGGCCAATTCTTTGGCCAGAGACTTAGTAAAAGCATTCATACCGCCTTTGGCTGTAGAATAAACGACTTCACAAGAGGCTCCGGTTACTCCCCATATCGAGGAAACATTGATGATTCTGCCATACTTCTGGGAAACCATATGACTCATAAATTGCTGCGTACACAAAAACATGCCCTTTAGATTGATGGCCATGACCTTGTCCCAAAGCTCTTCTGTAACATCGGATAACATGCCATAATGCGTAATGCCAGCATTATTAACCAGAATATCCGGAACCATGTCGTGCTTCTCCAACTTCTCCTTCATCCGCAGAATTTGCTCCTTGCTGCGAAGATCCGCAGAGGCTGTTAATACCTTAGCATCGTATTGCATGCATTTGCGGGCCACCTCATTGGCTGATTCATGGGATTGCAAATAGTGGATAACCACCTTCATCCCAACGGAGGCAAATCGATCAGCGATAGCCGCACCGATGCCCCGGCTTGCTCCTGTAATCAATACAGTGGTTTCGGATAAGGGCTTGTTCATGGCTTTTCGCCTCTTACTATGGAGACAGCCAACCGATCCCAATTAAAATGTTCCTTTAGTCTTTGATTAGCTTCTTCAAGGGTAATGGATTCATAGACAGGCAGAATATCAAATAAATTCGTATTCTTAAATTGATATTTCGTAAATTCGTTAGCTATCGACTCAGGTGAATTTAACATTCGCAGAAAACCGCCGATTTTCTTCTTCTTACTGCGTTCAAATGAAACCGGGTTCATCCCGTTGGCTTTCATTCTGTTGATCTCTTCCTTTACCTTGGCTATCAGCAGATCCGGATCTTTGGTATCCCCCCCGATTACCGAAAAGGCATAATCCTTCGAGCAATTGTATTCATGCCCAAAGTTATC
>DASWUO010000117.1:0-5042 GCA_036401615.1 Bacilli bacterium
TATAACGAAAGGTTTCTTTTGATAAGCGCGATTCGTTTGGCTCGGCTGGTGGCATTAATTTCTTCATTGGTGTTCCCATCGCTTTATGTCGCTATTATTTCTTACAATCCCGAACTGATCCCCACCGAATTTGCTGTGGCAGTGGCAGGGGGAAGAGCCGGTGTTCCTTTCCCCTCCGTCATAGAAGTATTAGTCATAGAAATATCTATGGAGGTCTTGCGTGAAGCAACGGTGCGCTTGCCGCAGCAAATTGGCGGAGCGCTTTCCATCGTCGGTGTGCTAGTTGTCGGCCAAGCCGCTGTGGCGGCCGGATTTGCCAGTCCCATTACGGTTGTCATCATCGCTTTGACCACTATCGGTTCTTTTGCAACCCCGGCCTTTAATGCGGCGCTTGCCTTACGGCTGCTCCGTTTTCCGCTCATTATTTTGGCAGGCATTTTTGGGCTTTACGGTGTCATGATCGGATTAATCATGATAGCGAACCACCTGCTTTCTTTAAAGTCGTTTGGTGTGCCCTATATGTACCCGCTCGTTCCCGGAAACTTTCAAGGAATGAAGGATACTTTGTTTCGGGCACCTCTGTGGTGGATGGAGAGAAGACCTACACTGCATCACACCCCGAACGATAATCGTTTAGGCAGTGATACGTTGGAACAACAGAAACAACCCCCAAACAATACACTGGATCCTTTAAAAGTAGGAAACGAAAGGTGGGAGACGACCGATGGAATATCCTCGACAAATCACAGTGATACAAGCAACGGCGGTTCTGGTTAGCACCATTATCGGAGTCGGAATATTACCTCTTCCTCTCTTTGCTGTACGCGGCGCCGATACCGGCGCCCCTTTACTCACCTTTGCGGCGATATTGTTTGCCTCTCTCGGATTGTGGCTGATTACCAAGCTGGGCATACGTTTTCCAAACCAGACGATTATTGAATACAGCGAGGACATTATAGGCAAATATTTGGCTTGGATCGGAAGCGTGTTTATCATTGGATTCTTTGCTTTAGTGACGTCTCTTGCAGCCCGTGAGTTCGGAGAGGTGGTCGTTACATCGATTCTCAAAAAAACTCCTTTGGAAGTTACGGTGCTCGTCATGCTCTTGTTAGCGGTCTATTCATCTCGAAATGACATAACAACATTTGCGTATATTCATCATTTGTATTTGCCGATCATCGTGTTCCCTGGCCTGCTGATTGTCATCTTTTCATTGAAAAATACGGAGGTGCTCAATCTTCTGCCGATCTGGGGGAATGAACATAGTGGAATGCTGACGGGGTACTTTACCGTTTCCGCCTTGTTTCAAGGATTCTTTGTTCTGACTATGGTAATTCCGGCAATGAGATCACCTGAAAAAGCGATGAAATCCAGTTTCTGGGGAATGTTCATCGCAGGAGGGCTTTACTTTCTGATTGTCATCGCGGCCGTTGGCGCATTTGGCTCGCAGGAGATAAAGTTATTGCTCTGGCCCACACTGGAGCTAGCCAAGACTACCTCCTTGCCGGCAAATATTCTGGAACGATTGGACGCTGCATTTCTTGTTGTCTGGGTAATCGCCGTGTTTACAACCCTTTTGTCAACCTATTACCTCACTGTTCATTCTATGAGCAAATTATTTCGCTTGCGTGACCATAAGCTGTTTTCATGGTTCGTCCTGCCTTTTGTTTTTGTGATGGCCATGCTGCCTGAAAATGTACTGCAAATGTACGAAATCATTGAAATCGTCGGACGTAACGGACTTTATATTACGATTGCTTACCCTTGTATTTTACTTGTCGTAGCGATCATTCGCAAGAAAGGGGGAAAACGTAATGGGGGCAGCAAGATGGCGCAAAAGGATTAAGGTTGGCTGCTTGATCTTAGGTCTGCTCTCCTTACTGACAGGCTGCTGGGATCGCCTTGAAATCGAAGAACGCGCTGTTATTCTCGGAATTTCCATTGATAAAGCAGAGCCGGAAGAAATGAAAGAGGAGAAGGAGGTTTCCCATCTTAAGGGGAAGTATCCTACACCGAAAAAAGGGAGCATGCGAATCACTGTCCAGATTGCCGTTCCGGGACGTATCCCCTTGGGCCCGGGGGAAACAGGAGGCGGAGGAAAGGGAGGGGGGCAAAAATCGGTTTGGGTGCTCGATGTAGTTGGACATACGATAGATGATGCCGTCATGAATTTGCAGCAGCAAATCTCAGCCCAACTGTTTTTTGGCCATTTGCGTGTAATTGTTGTATCTCAGGAGGTTGCCAAAGACGGATTGCAAGACATTAATGATTATTTTCGCCGCAGCCCGGAAGTAAGGAGGCTTACTTGGATGATGATTTCCAAAGGGAAAGCTGGGGAATTAATGAAAGCTACTCCGGAGTTGGAACGGGTACCGACTTTATATTTAATCTCTACAATGGATCAAGCTGTAAGGATGGGTAAATTTCCGAACGATTTTGTCGGCCAGTTCTGGAGCAATTCTTCTAAGAAGGGACAAGAACCATACCTTCCTTTTGTCGATATTGAGAAAAAAGGGAATATGTCCATTAGTGGAATGGCTTTTTTTAAAGGGGAGAAGATGGTAGGCGTAACCAAACCGTTGGAAATCGGCATTTATATGGAGATGTTAGGAATGAATCCTGGAGGTTATCAGGCTTTTGTTGAGGTGCCGGGTACATCGGGCCTTGTCGTTTACAATGTAACTCATCGTAAATCGAACATTGATGTGCAAATAAAAAATGGGAAACCCCATATTACAATAAAAAATCATCTTGAAGGCGATCTGCGGGAAAAAAGCAACGGGCAATTTACACTAAATGGAAAATCGATTCAAGGTATCGAAAATCAAATGGAAATGGCCACAGAAAAAGGATTTAAAGATTTGTTCGAAAAAACACAGAAGAAAGGTTCCGATATATTTGGTTTCGGGGAGATTGTAAGGGCTAAACACGCGAGATATTGGAATAAACAGATCAAGACCAATAAAAATTGGCAGAAGATGTTTAAAGAAATAACTTTAGAATCAAGTTCAATTATAGAGGTTCGGCGTGTTGGTATGAAAGCAAACTGATCTCTTCTGTTTGCTGTCGGTTTTTTCAAAAAAATCCAGGAGGTGTTTAAATTAAATGTTGTCTGGCGATATCGGTTACCTTAGTTTTGTAATTATCATATTTCTTGCGACGGGCGGGATTATCTTACTCTTTGACGCCAAAGAATACGAGAAGGACGGTATGAAAAAAGAAAACAAGGCAGCCCGTTATGCAGGTTGGCTGAATGTATCGCTCGGAATACTGGCTATTATTGGAAATTGGGTGTTCCAATGAGCAGATAGAAATATAATCAACTTTCATCAACAAAGAGTTTCTTAAGAAATTTTTGGATCACCATTCCCGCAGCAAATCCAAGAAAGCAAAACAGCATGGGCAGCCATATAGGACCCGGCAAGATCCCCAATATCATGAATGTGTCAGAATAGATTACACCTACTGTGTTCAAATAAGCCGCAACCACAAAAGGGACGAAAGCAAAAGTGTCTTTACCGCCTCCGGCATCACGATAGGCATCCCAAAGAGCAAACATATAAACACAGGGGTAAAACATCAACCATTGATAATCCGTTGCCCTAATGGAACCGGTGATGTCGCCTTGAAAACTTAACATAATGACTTCATTAAAGTTCGAATTAACATTAATGATTAGTTCTAATGCTATAAAAAGCAATCCTTTTATATATTTCCCGTTCAGAAACTGGCCAAAACCGGGTAAAGCAACACTCCAAAGAATTTTCTCCAATACATTTGATTTATTCATGCCCTTCACATAAGATATTTTCTTCCTGAGCACAAATTGCTGCTGTTTTCCGCACATTTATGAATATTTGCATTTTTCAATCCTCCACCCTTGTCATTAGAAGTTCACTTATTTTTACCAACAAACTAAATAATATACGAGTAGTAATAAGGATTTGGTTTTTAGGCAATAGTAAAAAAAAACATTAGCAAACAAGGTGATAGGTGGAAATGGGACAAAAGGACGAACTAACAAAAGATTTGCAGTACAACTTGCAAGAGATACAGGAAACCATGGGAAACAGTTCGGATTTGGCGACAAGAGAACTGCGATTCGGAAGAGACTGGAAAATACTGGCAGGAATTATATACATTGAGGGATTAACTGATAAGGTTGTAATCCAGGATAATATTATAAAGCCGTTGATCGAGGATACAGGAGAAATAGATCTTGACGATAAAAAGGGGGGTGATCAACAGCTCGTTCAGCGTATTTGTCAATCTGTACTCTTAGTAGGGAAAAGTAAAGTAGTCAACAATTTTGAAACTCTAATCGCCTCTTTATTATCAGGAGATACGATCATTTTGTTCGACGGACATGCCTGGGGTATTATCTCCGATACGAAAGGGCTAAAGGACCGCGGAGTCTCAGAGCCTTCGACTCAAACCGTGATCCGCGGCCCGCGCGATAGTTTCTCCGAAACACTGCGCACGAATACTTCGCTCATCCGCAGGAGAATCAAAGATTCCAGATTACGGTTAGAAACCAAACAGATTGGCCGTGTTACCCAAACCGACGTATCCATCATGTATATTCAGGGAATTGCTAATGACCAAGTCGTAGAAGAAGTACGCCTGCGGCTTAACCGAATTGACATTGATGCGATACTTGAAAGCGGATATATCGAGGAACTGATTCAAGATGAAACGTATACCCCTTTTCCCACCATGTTTCATGCAGAAAGGCCTGATGTCATTTCCGCAGGAATACTGGAAGGACGAGTAGCCGTCCTAATCGATGGGACCCCCTTTGTACTGCTTGCCCCGGCATTATTTATTCAATTTTTCCAATCTGCGGAAGATTATTATCAACGGGCGGATATTTCAACCCTAGTACGCCTGCTGCGTTTAATGGCCTTTATGATCAGCCTTATCGGTCCTTCCGCCTACATTGCCATTACCACCTTTCATCAGGAAATGATTCCTACCCAGCTTTTGATCAGTTTAGCCGCATCAAGAGAAGGAGTTCCGTTTCCGGCGTTTGTGGAAGCCCT
>DASWUO010000118.1:0-3352 GCA_036401615.1 Bacilli bacterium
TCAAGAAGAGCATAAGGGGGAAGACAAGTGAAGCTAGTGCCTCTTGGTGTATCAGCACGCCATATTCATTTATCAAAGGAGCATGTAGGGGTTCTATATGGAACCGGTTACGAACTAACTGTATTTAAACCGCTCTCACAGCCGGCTCAGTTTGCGGCGCAAGAGGTAGTTAGTATAGAGGGCCCCCGTGGGAAGATGGATAAGGTACGCGTTCTTGGGCCTGCCAGAGGGCAAACCCAGTTGGAGATCTCCAGAACCGATTGTTTCACACTAGGGGTGAATGCACCGCTGCGCCAATCCGGTAATATTGAGGGAACCCCGGGAATCCGTCTTATCGGCCCTGCAGGGTCTATTACGTTAGAACAAGGGGTCATTGTAGCTGCTCGTCATATTCACTTTCATACTGCTGATGCTGCCCGGTGGGGCATACATGATCAACAGATGCTTGAGGTTAAGATGAAAGGGGAACGGCCTCTAATCTTTGGGGAGGTGCTTGCCCGGGTGTCGGATTTTTTTGCCACAGAGATGCATCTGGATACGGATGAGGCCAATGCTGCAGGGGTAAAAACAGGGGACCAAGGCGAAATTGTGTAGTTTGCTTGTAACCGGGTAGAAGTCTTAGAGGGTGATGGATATACCGATAGATAAGTGGTATAATTTCAAAGTAATATTTTTATATTAACTCAATAATAGGGCTTATTCTATAGGAAGGAAGCGGCTATGGGCAAGGAAATTAAGCAGGAGAAGGATTATTCCCAATACTTTAACGGTTCATATAAATTGCTCTCCGAGGATGACCATCAAACCCGATTTAGGCTCAATGGCCGGGAAATCAAGGTGATCTCATCCCCTGATTATAAGGAAGGCAAAGAACGGGGAAAGGAAGAGATCAAGGTACATTACGATTATACCATTCCGGAAGATATGATCGGGTTTGGTGCAGGACGCTATTACCATATTACGACTTATGGCTGTCAGATGAATGAACACGATACGGAGACGATGCAGGGCTTACTCGAACAAATGGGTTATGCCTCTACAGAAGACAAGCAGCAGGCCGATATTATCCTGTTGAACACGTGTGCTATTCGGGAGAATGCGGAAGATAAGGTATTTGGCGAATTGGGGCATTTGAAACATCTTAAGCTGGAAAAGCCTTCCCTGATTCTTGGCGTATGCGGCTGTATGTCGCAAGAAGAGTCTGTGGTTCACCGGATTCTGCAAAAGCATTCCTTTGTTGATCTTATCTTCGGCACTCATAATATTCATAACTTGCCTGTGTTGATTAAAGAAGCTCACTACAGTAAAGAACTGGTCGTTGAGGTATGGTCCAAAGAAGGGGATATCATTGAGAATCTTCCCAAGAAACGCCAAGGTATGAAGGCTTGGATCAATATTATGTACGGTTGCGACAAGTTCTGCACTTATTGTATTGTGCCTTATACACGGGGCAAAGAGCGCAGCAGGCGGCCGCAGGACGTGATTGCCGAAGTAAGGGATTTAGCGCGTCAGGGCTTTAAAGAAATTACCCTGCTTGGACAGAATGTCAATGCTTACGGTAAGGATTTTGACGATATTCAGTATACCTTCGGCGATCTAATGGAAGACATTCGCAAGATTGAAATTCCCCGTGTTCGTTTCAGTACCTCACATCCGCGAGACTTTGATGATCATCTGATTGAGGTGTTGGCAAGGGGGGGCAATTTGGTGGAGCATATTCACCTTCCGGTACAATCGGGAAGTACGGAGATATTGAAAAAGATGAGCCGGAAGTATTCCCGTGAACGTTATCTGGACCTGGTGGCTAAGATTAAGAAAGCCATTCCGCATGTGGTGTTGACTAGCGATATCATTGTAGGTTTTCCAGGAGAAACGGATGAACAATTTGAAGATACAATGACCTTGGTTAAGGAAGTCGGGTATGATTCAATATTCTCCTTTATTTACTCTCCAAGAGTAGGTACTCCCGCAGCGGATATGGAAGAGAATGTGCCGATGGAAGTCAAGAAGGCGAGATTGCAACGGTTGAACACCGTTATTAACGAAATCAGCCGGCAGAAGAATGAAGATTTAAAGAATCAAGTCTTGGAAGTGTTGGTCGAAGGGGAAAGCAAGAATAATCCAGATGTGTTATCAGGCAGAACTCGAACAAATAAGATGGTTCATTTTACAGGTTCCCGTGATTTAGTGGGGCGGTTAGTGAAAGTTAGAATAACGGAACCCCAGACATGGGTGATCAAGGGCGAAGTTGTGGTTGAAGAACATATTTATATTACTGGAGAGTGATAAGAATGGCAGAACATGCCCATGAGCATGGTGAAGGGTGTGCTATTGAGCATTTCAATACCACTGATTTAATCGTTCGGGAAGACATTCTGAATAAAGCGAAAGAGCTTGCCGCACTAATCTCTACGGCAGATGAAATCCACGTCTATCAAAAGGCGGAAGTGCTGATCAATGAGAATGATGAAGTGCAGAGGCTAATCAAGTTAATTAAGAAAAAGCAAAAGGAAATTGTAGCTTTCGAATCTTTTCAAAATGTGAAGATGGTTGAGAAAATCGATGGTGAGATTAAAGAATTACAAGAGCAGCTGGAGCAAATTCCGATTGTTAACCAATTTCAGCAGTCTCAATCAGATATAAATTATTTATTGCAATTAATTATTAGTGTCATTAAAGATACGGTTTCGGACAAAATTTCTGTTGAAGCCGGGACATCTGTTGCTCCTACAACTTGCAGTGATTAATTTCCATCCTATGCGATATCTACTTTATGTAGTGAGCATAGGTTTTATTTTATTTTTGAAATGGGCACATGAAAGGTTGTAAAAAAGTAAATCACAATTCCGATGGACAATAGATAGGTTAATAAGGGTCTTGACATGTGAAGTTTTACCATAGTCAACAGAATAATATCAAATATAAGTGACCACATAAAACTCCAACCGTGATGGTACGTTAATAGCTTTAAATATTTATTAAACACCCATTCAAAGGAAACTAAAATGAACAGCCACATGATAAAATAAAGAATTGCTTTAACCCACGACTTTTTAGGGAATTTCGCGAGATAAACCAGCATGGATGCTGGATACATAATGAACATCATCATCAGATTATTAAAGGTATGTGTTGGAATTATGCTGGATTCATATTGCCACATGACATGATTATAGGTAAGAAAGTTGTATAACAAATCACCTATGATTAAATAAAGAATGGTGGCATGATATTTCTGCCAGTTTCGCCAATCCCCATATCTCCAACATAATAAACACCAAATGGCAATGTACAAAAGATACATGTTATTTCCCTCTAATATAAATTTTCTAAGTGTGAGTTTACGAAATAT
>DASWUO010000119.1:0-4967 GCA_036401615.1 Bacilli bacterium
GAAATCCGGGTGGAGCTCCAGGCAATGTCCTTGCTTGCTTGGCTCATTTAAACATGAAAACAGCTTTCATGGGTAAAGTCGGCAATGATCAGTTTGGACGGTTTTTAAATGAGACTTTGCAGAGGATTCGCATAGACACAGCGGGATTGATCTTCTCTGAACAGACCAATACAACATTGGCCTTTATTCATTTGGATAGTGAAGGTGATAGATCTTTTAGTTTTTATCGGAACCCCGGTGCGGATATGATGCTAAATGAAGAAGAGATCAATTTAAAGCTAATCGAAAACACAAGAATTTTTCATTTTGGTTCGATTTCCATGACCCATGAGCCTTGTGCCTCGGCTACCCTTAAAGCTGTAAAGTTTGCTAAGGAAAAAGGCAAACTGATTTCTTACGATCCCAATCTTCGAATTCCTTTGTGGCAGGACATAAAGCATGCAAAAAGGATGATTTTACTTGGGTTGCAGTATGCGGACATCGTAAAAATATCGGAGGAAGAGCTTGAATTCATAACAGGAATAAAAGACCTTAAAGAGGGTTCGAAATATATTTATGATTTGTTTCAAACAAAGCTGATTATGATTACTTTAGGGCCCAATGGTTCATTTTATAGACGAGGAGAAGAGATCGGAAAAAGACCCGGACGTAAAGTGGAAACAGTAGATACGACGGGTGCCGGGGATGCCTTCCTAGGTGGTTTATTATATCAAATCGTTAAAAATGAGCAGTCGATTACAGATTTAACCGTGGAAAAAATAGAACAAATGGTTGATTTCGCTAACGTTTTGGGTGCCTTGGTAACCTTGAAAAAAGGGGCAATTCCAGCGATGCCTACACTTGAAGACATTCAGTATTTCATAGATAACAACGATGCAATATAAATTCCGGAAAATTTCCCGACAAGGTGGTTTAATGTATGGCGGCTCATGACATTAATGGCAATCTTGATGGATTGGTTGCCTATTGGACCTTAGATGAAGGACAAGGAAAACAGGTCAAAGAAAGCATATCCGGATCCTATGATCCTATAGATTATGTTTTTAATAACGCCCGTTTTAAACCTGATTCCGATCCATTGTGGGGAAAAGGGGTTAACAATCATGCCCTATTGTTCGACGGGTATTCCACATGGATCACTCATTCATCTAACTTATTTAATAAACCTATAAACGCTCTAACAATAGAGGCATGGGTAGCGCCAAGAAGCTATGAATGGGCTTATGACGACCGATTAGCGGCCATTGTAAACCAGCATGACCGTGAGACAAAACAAGGATTTATTCTTGGGTTATACAGACATGGCCAATGGTCGCTTCAGGCAGGAATTAACGGCAATTGGGTTGAAGTATGGGCTGAACAGGATCCGCTGCCGAAGGGGAAATGGTCCCATATTGCAGCGACCTTTGACCATGATTTGGGGAGATTGAATTTATACTTAAACGGCAGAAAAGTTAGTTCCAATGAAATACCGCAAAATAGTACTATTGCACCAGCTAACGAACCGTTAATAATAGGCAAGAATAATCAGGCAGCAAAAATCAACGAAGCTTTTTCCGCAAATATGTTTAATGGGATGATAGATGAAGTCAAAATATATAACCAGGCATTAAGTCAACAGGATATAAGAACGAAATACCAATTATGCTTGAATGCATGGAACGGGGAACTCCCTGCCCCCAATATGGAGATGAAGCGCAGTAGATTTAAGGGAGACAGACATCGGCCGCAGTATCACTTTATTGCCCCTGGCCACTGGATGAATGAGCCGCACGCGCCTCTGTATTTTAATGGGCAGTATCATCTTTTTTTTCAGCATAATCCACAGGGCCCTTATTTCAATCATATTCATTGGGGGCATGCCGTAAGCAGCGATCTTGTTCATTGGAGAGACTTGCCGATTGCTTTGGCTCCGGAAGCGGATAAGGTAGACCCTTTTGGCGACTGGACCGGGTGTTCGGTAATAGATGACAATGGAAGTCCGGTTTTAATATTTACAGCTGCGGACAACAGCAAAAGCTCTATCTCTATGTCAGCCATGGCGAAAAGTACATATTCGCTGGATGGTGATAATGATTTAAAAGAGTGGGTCAAACATCCTTCCCCTATAACCGTGCAGGAAACAGGTTTAAAATGCGTTGATGGAGAAATTTTACCTAACCAATTCCGCGATCCGTTTGTTTGGAAAGAAGGAAATACATGGTACCAAGTCATAGGGTCAGGGATTAAAAAAGGTACTGCGTATGTAAGCGGCACAGCGTTGTTATATACCTCAAGCAACCTAATCGATTGGACCTACCGCAAGCCGCTCTATGTCAGTGATTTTAATAAATACCCCAAAACGGGTCACGTTTGGGAACTGCCCGTGTTTCTGCCCTTAGGTACAAACAAGCATGGAGTGGAAAAACACATTCTCTTGATCAACCCAAGTTATGAAGAATATAGTCCGCACAACATTAAATACGTTTGGTATTGGATAGGAAGATGGGATAGGGATAATTATTCATTTATACCTGATCATGAAGAGCCTGAACTTACAGATGTAGGTGAGCATTTTACAGGGCCCAGCGGATTGATAGATCCACAAGGGCGGCTGTTAATCTTCAGCATTGCTCAGGGAAAACGTACCATACAGGCTGAATATGATGCCGGTTGGGCGCACAATGGCGGTTTACCCGTTCAAATATACTTGCGGACAGATGAAAGATTAGGCATTGAACCTGTTGTTGAACTTCGTTCTTTAAGAGGAACATCCCTAATTTCTATCCATTCGGATATGAATTTTGAAGAGGCAAACCAACTTTTGGCAAACGTCTCGGGAGATAATCTTGAAATAGAACTGGAACTTGATTTCGGGAAAGCAAAGGAATGTGGAATTGTGCTGCGAAGATCCCCTGGTGGTGAAGAACAGACGATACTGTATTATAACAAAGCAACTCAAGAATTTCTTGTAAACCGTAATCAATCAAGCATGGCCAATGATGTAGAGAAGGGTATACAAGGCGGCTTCGTCGACCTGAAGGAAGAGAATTTAAAGCTCTTGATTTATTTAGACCGCTCCATGATTGAAGCCTATGCGAATGGATTAAAAGGACTTACAACTAGAGTTTATCCAACTAAAGACGATGCCCTCGGATTGCAATTATGGGGGAGTGATTTAACTCAAACCATGATAGTGAAGAAATTAAATATTTGGACACTTGGTTCAGCATATGATTGAATCGGGGTTTATAGAGAGAAACATACTTCGGGAGGAAACACGGATGGATTTATACAGACCTATCTTTCATTTTATGCCGCAAAAAAATTGGATGAATGATCCAAACGGGCTGATTTATTATAAGGGAGAGTATCATCTCTTTTACCAGTATAATCCCTATGGGGATAAGTGGGGCACGATACATTGGGGACATGCGAAAAGTTTGGATCTCGTACATTGGGAGCATTTGCCGATCGCTTTATTTCCATCCGGCGAGCTGGGCGAGGAGCATTGTTTCTCAGGGTGCGCGGTTGTTAAGGACGGAGTTCCGAGTATATTTTACACAAGTGTCGGTTCAGGGGATAGGCATCAAAGCATCGGGGCGCAGCAGTGGATGGCTGCTAGCAATGACGATATGGTAACATGGGAAAAATTTAATGGGAACCCTGTGTTGACGCTTGATGCACATAATGGTTTAGATATTAAGGAGTGGCGTGATCCCTTTGTTTGGAAGGAAAGGGAAACGTGGTATATGGTGGTTGGCGGCAGTATAGAAGGAAGAGGCTGCGCATTGATATACAGCTCTCCGGATTTAATCAACTGGGGGTTTCTAAACAAACTTTATGAAGGTTCTGAAGAGATTTGGGAATGCCCGAACTTATTTAAGCTTGAGGATAAATATGTGCTTATATATTCTCCAAGCGATGTCGTGAAATATTACATTGGTCAATTGAATTCTGACTTTTCATTTACACCGGAAGCGCACGGAACGATCGATTATAGTGGCTGGGAGGGCTTTTACGCCCCTAATAGCTTAGCAGATGATAGAGGCCGGAGGATTATGTGGGGATGGATGACGGAAAATTCACGGGGGGAATTTTTCGGTGGAGCAGGATGGGCTGGTGTACAGTCGATTCCACGTATTCTCTCTCTTCAAGAAGAGGGTAAATTGAGAATAGAACCCTTACCTGAACTTCAAGTTCTAAGAGAAGCCCATCAGCGATTTGAGAATGTTATCATTTCAACGCCAAATTGGGCATTGGGAGTGAAGGGAAGAGCGCTTGAAATCATCGCAGAATTCGAATTGCACGACAATAAAACAAAGTTTGGTCTTAAACTGCTTTGTTCGCCTGATGGAACAGAAGAAACAATCGTTTCTTTTGACCCAATTACTGGACACTTCTCTGTAGACAGAAGTAAATCGAGTTTGTCAAATCAACCGCATAGCTCTATTCTAATTGGGAAGCTGGATTTAACCGCAGGTGAAGTTTTGAGATTTCATATATTTTTGGATCACAGCATTATAGAGGTATTCGCAAATTATAAGGAGTGTATATCCACTCGCATTTATCCTACTTGCAGCAGCAGTATGAATCTAAACCTTTTTGCAGAAGAAGGCGGGAGCGTAGGGCTGAAATTATTGGATGTATGGAAGATGAAATCTATTTGGAATTGATGGAATCAGACGATTAATTGCTTAGGCGGGGGGAATAATGAGCTTTCTTATACATGAACGGGTTGTGAAGGATGCTTGCCAATTCATTCGGGATCACTTGCACTTGTCTTTGTCCGTTACTGATTTGGCACAACATTATGGCTACAGCAGAAAACAATTTACTCGTATATTCAACGAAGTAATGGGTGTTTTTCCGTCTGTGTATATTAAATCTATAAAAGTAGACCAAGCCAAAAAATGGTTGAAAGATTCAGAGATGTCGATAAATGAAATTGCCTGCAGGTTAGGCTACACATATCAGAACCATTTTAG
>DASWUO010000120.1:0-5120 GCA_036401615.1 Bacilli bacterium
AAGATCCGTATTATCTAAAGTTAAGGCAACTTCCCCGTAATTGACCGCTTTTCTTGTATCGCTTCCGGCAAAAATAACATCTTCCATCTTCCCGCCGCGCAAGGACTTTGCGCTTTGTTCGCCTAATACCCAGCGAATTCCGTCAGAGATGTTGCTTTTCCCACTGCCGTTTGGCCCCACTACCGCTGTAATCCCTTGGACAAATTCAAGCTCCGTTTTATCAGCAAATGACTTAAACCCAGTAAGTTCAATTCTTTTCAAAAACATCGTCTTACCTCCATCCTTCGCTTAATACAAAACCTTTAATTTATCCAATGCTTGGGCGGCGGCCTGCTGCTCCGATTCTTTCTTGGAACGGCCTATACCTTGTCCCATAAGGCTGTTGTCGATATAAACCTCTGTTATAAATTCACGGTCATGTGCGGGGCCTCGCTCCTCGAGAATCCGGTATTCTATAGCGGCTATGCTGTAATGCTGGGTGTACTCTTGAAGTTTGGACTTGTAGTCGAGCACTTGCAGTTTGGCATCAAGCTTTATTTTCGAAAAAATGGTTTGATTTAAAAATAACTTCACCTGGTCCAAGCCTTGATCCAAGAAGATAGCGCCCACCAAGGATTCAAAGATATCAGCAAGCAAAGAAGGGCGAGTGCGACCTCCGGTCAATTCCTCGCCTTTCCCCAATAGTACATATGAACCTAACTTCAATTCCATAGCGAACTTAACCAATGAAGGTTCACATACCATGGAAGCCCTGATCTTCGTTAACTCCCCCTCGGGCCGGTCGGGATAAGTATGAAACAAAAACTCCGAAACGGATAACTCCAGAACAGCATCACCCAGAAATTCCAATCGTTCGTTATCTTTGTAATTCGTGATTCGATGTTCATTAACATAGGAAGAGTGCGTGAAGGCTTGCTTAAGCAGACTGAAATTATGGAATTGGATGCCCAGATGCAATTGCAAATTTCTTAATTGTTTATCCATAAAGGTCTCCACAAATAGATTCTTCTTAAGCTTGGAATTTCCGTAAAATAATCGTGGCATTATGTCCGCCAAATCCGAAGGAGTTGGACATGGCAATCTCTACGTTAGCCTTACGTGCCACATTAGGAACGTAATCCAAATCGCATTCCGGATCCGGATCGTCGTAATTAATCGTTGGTGGAATGATGCCGTTCTGAATGGTCAAAGCACAAATTACCGCCTCAACCCCTCCGGCAGCACCTAATAAATGCCCTGTCATCGATTTGGTTGAAGAAACAGCCAGCTTATAAGCATGATCGCCAAAGGCAGTACGAATGGCCGCCGTTTCCGAGATATCCCCAGCCGGAGTAGACGTGCCATGGGCATTAATGTAATCTACATCGGCGGGTTGAATTCCCGCATCCTTCATGGCTGCGGCCATGGACCTTACAGCACCCTCGCCGCCCGGAGCCGTTAATGTCATATGAAATGCGTCCGAGCTCATACCATAACCCACAATTTCACCATAGATTCGGGCTCCACGCTTAGTAGCATGCTCTAAAGATTCGAGGATCAATACACCCGCCCCTTCACCCATAACAAAACCATCCCTGCCGATATCGAAAGGCCGACTGGCTTTTTGCGGTTCCTCATTGCGGGTGGACATCGCCCGCAGGGCACCAAACCCTGCCAACCCTGTTGAACTGACCGGAGCTTCGGAGCCTCCGCAGATCATTACATCCGCATCCCCGCGTTGAATGATCTTAAAGGAGTCCCCTATGGAATGGGAACCTGTCGCACAGGCAGTTACCGCCGTAGTATTAGGCCCTTTAGCACCTGTCATAATGGAAATCTGGCCTGATGCCATGTTGGCAATCATCATGGGAATAAAGAACGGACTGACTCTTTTGGGACCTTTGGTCAATAAAATCTTGTGCTGCTCCTCCCAAGTCGACAGTCCGCCAATTCCGGAGCCCACGGAAACCCCAACACGCTCGGGATCCGCATCTTCCTTAATATTCAGGTTGGCATTCTTTAACGCGAATAAGGCAGCTGTTGCAGCCAATTGCACAAAACGATCCATCCTGCGCGCTTCCACTCTGTCAATATATTGTTCAGGATTAAAATCTTTAATCGTAGCCGCAAAATGAGTGGAATATTCCGTAGTATCGAAGGATTCTATCATGGAAACCCCTGATTTCCCTTCCATTAAATGCTTCCAGAATGTTTCTAAATCCGTACCCAGGGAAGTCAGCAATCCCATACCTGTTATTACAACTCTGTTCTTCATAAAGGACCACCTCTATATTAATTGCATAATTTTGTTTGGTTAGGCATACGTCTTGGAGAAGAAACAGGAACAGTCCCGTTACCTACACTGAAACCAGCAACAAAAGCATGTTAAGGTTGCTAGGTTACAGTATAAACGGGACGTTTCATTGTATTACATATGAGCTTGTATGTAATTTGCAACTTCTCCCACAGTAGTTATCTTCTCAGCATCTTCATCAGAGATTTCTAAATCAAATTCATCTTCCAATTCCATGACTAATTCAACAACATCTAAAGAATCAGCACCTAAATCGTCTTTGAAAGAGGCTTCAAGGGTAACTTCAGACTCTTCAACCCCTAAGCGGTCAACAACTATTTTCTTAACGCGATCAATTACGTCGGACATCCGGTTCACCTCCTCTTAGGTATTATACGTAAATAACAAACAAATTACCAGTTACATATACATGCCGCCGTCTACATGGATGGTTTGTCCTGTCATATAGGCAGCTGCGCCAGATGCAAGGAAACGAACCACACCGGCAACATCTTCCGGTTTGCCCAGCCGCGCCAAAGGAATTCTCACCCGCAATTGCTCCCGTGCTTCTTCATTTAATTTATCGGTCATATCGGTCTCGATAAAACCGGGGGCAACAGCGTTAACTGTAATTCCACGGGACGATAACTCCAGAGCGGCAGATTTGGTCAACCCTATTACACCGGCTTTGGCAGCAACGTAGTTAGCTTGCCCTGCATTGCCTAACACACCCACAACTGAAGAAATATTAATGATCTTGCCGGAGCGCTGCTTCATCATCGGTCGGGTGACCGACTTCATGCAGTTAAACACACCCTTAAGGTTAATATTAATTACCGCGTCAAATTCCTCTTCTTTCATCCGCATCATGAGATTATCTCTTGTAATACCTGCGTTGTTGACTAAGATATCAATTTTTCCGAAAATTTCAAGTGTTTCTTTTACCATGTTCTCAACCTGCACGGCATCGCTCACATCGGCTTTAATTTTTATACTTCTTCGGCCTAAAGCTTCGATGCTCTTCACGGTTTCTGCCGCTGCTTCTTCACTTCCTGAATAGTTCACTACCACATCTGCACCGGCCTCGGCAAGCGAAACCGCAATAGCCCGGCCAATCCCCCGGGATGCCCCTGTAACCAATACTACCTGACCTTGAAGCATAAGTCCTCCCACCTCCATCTTTCCTATACTTGAGCTGCCCCTTTAATAGAGCTTAAGCTGTTGACTGATATGATCTTTACTTCCCGGTCAATTTTTTTGATCAACCCCGCCAGCACATTCCCTGCCCCAATTTCTACAAAAGTATCGACTCCCTGGCTGATAAGCCATTGAATGCTGTCTTCCCACAAAACAGGGGAATACACTTGTTGAATCAGCAGTTGCCGAATCTCCTCGGGCTGGCTTACCGGACGTGCTGTAACATTAGCCACAAGCGGGATCGCAGCTGGCAGAATCGGGATAGTAGACAATACACCGGAGAGCTGCTCGCTTGCAGGTTTCATCATGGATGAGTGAAACGGACCGCTTACTTCAAGCTGGATGACCCTCTTCGCTCCAGCCTCTTTTCCATGTTCCACAACAGCCTGCACCCCTTTCATACTGCCTGATACCACAATCTGGCCGGGACAATTGACGTTAGCTAATTCAACTAATCCTATTTCTGCTGAAATCCTGCTGCATAATTGAATTAAAGCGTCTCTTTCCATTCCCAATACGGCTGCCATGGAGCCATTACCGGCAGGGACCGCTTCGTTCATAAATTGTCCCCGTGAATAAACGGTTTTTACTGCATCCTTGAAGGATAATGATCCTGCTGCAACCAATGCACTATATTCTCCAAGGCTGTGACCCGCCACATAATCCGGTATCAAGCCCGTTTCTTTAAAAGCTTCAAGATAAGCGATACTTACGGCTAATAAGGCCGGTTGCGTATTGTAGGTGATTTTTAAACGATCTTCCGGCCCATTAAACATAATGTCCGTAAGCTTAAATCCAAGCACTTCATCGGCAAGATCATAGATTCTCCTTGATGCGCCATGTTCCCCATAAGCGTCAAGTCCCATCCCTACCGATTGGGCGCCTTGTCCGGGAAATATAAATGCGGTCTGTCCCATGGTTCATACTCCTTTCTACGACTTTATGTGAATATTCGTTACCAGATGAGTACCGAAGCACCCCAAGTCAGGCCTCCGCCGAAACCGACCAGAAGGAGACAGTCTCCTTCTTGGACCCTGCCGCCTCTTACCGCTTCGGCCAATGCCAAAGGAATCGATGCTGCGGACACATTGCCGTAACGGTCCAGATTCATCATACACTTCTCTTCAGGCAATTCAAGCCGGGCTAGAGCGGATTGAATAATTCGAATATTAGCTTGATGGGGGATAAGCAGGTCAATATCGGTTTTCTCCAGCCCTGCCTTACGCAGCGCATCTTCAGCAGTAGTTCCCATGATTCTTACAGCAAATTTAAAGACCTCATTACCGCCCATTTGAATATAATGCATCTTCTGGTCAATGCTATTAGGCGATGCCGGATGCCTGGATCCGCCTCCGCAGACCTTTAACAATTCTCCCCCGGCTCCATCGGCTCCCAGATCAAACGATTGGAATCCCCTTCCTGCAGGAACCTCACCGAGCACCGCTGCCCCGGCTCCATCTCCAAACAAGATACAGGTATTGCGATCCGTATAATCTGTAATTTTCGAAAGGCATTCGGCACCAATTACCAACACATACTTATAAGTTCCGGTTGCAATAAAATTAGCTGCATTAGCCAAGGCATAGATAAAGCCGGAACAAGCAGCGGACAGATCATAAGCTGCAGCTTTCTTGGCCCCTAATTTATCTTG
>DASWUO010000121.1:0-3363 GCA_036401615.1 Bacilli bacterium
CCAAGCAATAAACCACTTTGTTTTGTTTCCTTTGCCATTGTGTTATCTCTCCTTATAGTTTAATTTTTATTTTGGAATACAGTTGATTCCTCTTTATGCATTGGAACTTCTGGAACTGCCTCGAAAGATAAGGCCAACCAAGAATACGAATAAAGCTGCTCCAATAATAGCTGGAATAATCGCGAATCCGCCTACAACCGGACCAAATCCTCCCAGTAACAGGCTTCCTAACCATGCACCGATAAATCCGGCAACCATGGAACCGATCACTCCGCCCGGCATACTGCTTTTCACAATAGCATCTCCTATAAAGCCGATAATAATCGCCATAATGATACTAATAATCAATCCTATCATTGTTCTCACTCTCCATTCTTTCATATTTTTGTAGTTTCACACAATCTATTTAAACCACTATTCTTTAATTGAAACATAATCTATTAAAAAATATTAAATAAAAAAATATCAAAAATAATTCCCACATAGTTACAAATTAATTAAATTTATTCCAAATCCATTGTTTCAAAAAAACCTTGAAAGGGTAAGGATATTATAGGTGAATAAGCGAAGTGTTTAATTACTTTTTGACGAATCCGATCTCGGAACGGACAGTGAAGTAGAAAGGACTAACCTTATGTTTACAACCATCCAATTAACCATCCCGGCGAATGCGGAATACCTTCATATCGTAAGACTCACCCTCTATGGAATCGCTTCAAAAGCAGGTTTCTCATTCGAAGAAATTGAGGATATGAAAGTAGCGGTTGCCGAAGCTTGTAATAACTCTATCCTTCATGCCTATCCTGAACAACAAGCGGGCTCGGTTGAAGTTAGCTTTGAATTAGATGAAGAAGGCATGTGCATCCGCATCAAAGATAAGGGCGAAAGCTTTGATTATGAGCTTGCTTCTAAGAAAGCTGTATCGCATCATGATAAGAAAATGGACGAATTGAGAGCCGGGGGGCTTGGCCTCTATATGATGCAGGCTTTAATGGATAAGGTCCAAGTTATCAGCAAGAATGGAACGGAGGTGTTGTTGACGAAGTTTTTCAAGAAGATGGGTGCTGCTTGAAGAAGTTTAGCCCATTAATTCTTGTTTCAGGAAATTTTTTAGAGAAGGAGCAGGTTTCATGAATAAGCTTAATAATCCGCAACAAAATAAGCTGTCTTTAGTGCGGATGATAGCCCTGGGATTCGTAATCCTTGGAATAGTATGTATTTGTTGGGCATTGGTGCATATTCAAGCACAGCCTGCTTCAACGGAGTATACAACAGACGATGCATCTACAGTCACACTCGCCATTAAACATTCGACGTATCCATATGGCGCGGGCGTTGGAACTATTGGTGCTAGAAATCATGCAGAGGTCGTTGAAAATAAAGATGATGCCGATCATATCAGCAACAATTCCAGTACAACCGATGATGGCGGGGAAGGCAGCCATGTATTCAGTACATCCAAGCTGCCTAAAGTTTTGTCAACTGCAGGGGAAGTGCTTTATCCCACAAGGCCCTCTGAAGGTGATTCAATAGGCAATTTAATCATTCCGGCCCTAAATCAGAAAATGGTTATTATCCATGGCGCGGACGAAGAAGAATTGGAGAAAGGCGTAGGGCATTTCGCTCAGAGCGTGCTTCCCGGAGAAAATAACAATGCTGTTCTTTCCGGACATCGTGATACGGTCTTTAGACAGCTTGGCAAGTTGAAATTAGGAGATAAACTGGTTACAGTCACCTCAGCAGGCCGATTTACTTATGAAATTATCAAAGGACAAATCGTGGACAAGGATGACAAAACCATTATCGTACCAACCGATCAAGCCGTATTAACCGTAACCACCTGTTACCCGTTTTGGTATGTGGGCAATGCACCTAAACGATACATTCTTACCGCAGTTTTAGGAGGGAGAGAATAAACCTTCGAGCATATCATTTTGATATGCTGAAGGTTTATTTGTTTATCAATAACAAAACTTTTTCATTAAGGTTTAACTAAATATGATATAATCAAGTTCGATTACTTGATTGTTTTGTTGAGCAAGACGAGGGATTGGAGAAATGAGAATGGAATTAAGGGAGCAGGAATTTAAGGAAGAAGAGTTTGATGAGCCTGATTTCGACGAGGAAGAGGAAGAAGAGGAGCTAAGCCCGCAAGCAGGCCGCAAATGGATAAAAAAGACCATAGCTGCGCTGCTGGCCTTTGTTTTACTTGGTAATATCCTTGTTTTCTGGCCTCAAGTTTATAGTCTTCCGGCCATCCAATTTCTAAAAAAATCAGCTGAATTATCAAAGATTGAAATTATCCAACAATACAAACAAGCTGTTGTTGTAGTAAAGGCGGATAACCGCAAAGGTACTGGATTTAATATTGATCCTAGAGGATATATCATAACGAACCATCACATAGTTGAAGACGAGAAACATAGCACAGTCAGCTTTGCCACGGGTGAAACCTACCAAACGGAGATTGTAGTAAACGATCCCGCAATCGACATTGCTATTCTAAGAATAAAAAAAGGGTCGGGTGACCCTGAATTAAACTTGCCCTTACTGGAGATAGAACCCAATGGCAAAGCAGATCCCGGTTTACCCGTTTATATTATTGGCAATCCCTTATTTTTCAAACGCATCGCCAATGAAGGCAGTGTTATGGGGATGACGCTTCTTGAAGATTGGGAACTTCCGGTTATGGTAATTGATGCGCCTATATATAGAGGCAATAGTGGCAGTCCGGTCATCAATGACAGGGGAAAAGTGATCGCTGTAGTCTTTGCCACGACTAAGATCCCGGTTGTCGATAAGACAACTAAGGTGGGTTTAGCAACCCCAATCGGTTACCTGCGGAAATATATCGATTAATATGGCAAGGAGCCGGACAGTCAAAGTAAACGACTAATTATTCGAAGGTGGTGAAGCGTTTGCAGGATTTAATTGTTGAGGAAATGAACCGTATTGTGGACGATTATTTTCACGTAACCGATCTAAACGAATTTTTAAAAGTATGTATCCAAGAAAAAGTAATAGAGAAAAGCATCTGGTCCGATATCACGATAAACTGCCATCTTATGCTGGGGGGTTCATCCCCTTCCATCAACCGGATTGCGGCCAACATGGAATTGATTATTCTTGCCTTGGACATGATCGATGATTTGCAGGATCGGGACAACCCGGATAAGCCTTGGATGAAGTATCCTAACGAATTTACATTAAATGCGATTATCGCTTTTCTTATGGCATCGGTCAGTGAGTTAAGCAGTATAAGCGAGCTTAGCCGTGACATCCCGAATCCGCTTATGGGAGAGATCAGCCGCCTGATAACCACTTCCATTAATGGCCAGCAACGCGATTTGAATGATTCCATTG
>DASWUO010000122.1:0-3794 GCA_036401615.1 Bacilli bacterium
ACTTGGGCCGAACCTTTCTTGCCGTTACGGTTTACTTAACTTTAACGCAGCTGTCCCGCTCGGGCAAAGCTTATTATCCCTTAATGCTGCTCTTGATTCTTACTCTGGGGCTCGGAGTTTACAATTCCTCCGCTGCGAGAACCATTGATTTAAACTCGACAGAACGGACGTTGTATAAATACGGAACGGACGTCGTGGTGCAAACGATCTGGGAAGGCTTCAGCAATACACTGCCTAAGGCGCAGCAGCCGGTTGGGGGAGGCTCGCAACCGGGAGAAAAACCGGGTGAAAATCCGGGCGGGGGAAACCCGACCCCCCCGCCGGTTGGCATGCCTGAACAAATGTTATATGTGGAACCGCCATTTGAAATCTTTCGTAACTTACCCGGCGTAGAGCATGCCGCCAGGGTGCTTCTGGCCAGAGGCGATGCAGCGGCTTCCGGTAAGTCGCTCGGCAAAGGGATGGTCATGGGAATAGATAATACGGAATTCAGCGATGTTGCTTGGTTTCGGGAAGATCTGTTCCCGGCTCACCCGCGGGAATATCTTAACTTGTTGGGGTATTATGAGCAGGGTGTGTTGATCCCTTCCTCTTTTGCCGAAGATCATTTGTTAAAGGTTGGAGATATCATCACTATCGCCCTGCAGCAGCAGGCTGTGGAATTCGTGATTGCGGGGGTGCTGCCTTACTGGCCAAGCCAATATCCGGATGAGGTTCCCTTCTTTATCACCAACTTGGAATACATCTATGATCAGGTTCCTATTATCCCTTATGAAGTATGGTTGAAGATGGAGGACGGGGCGAAAACAACACCTTTAATCAACGACTTGCTGAAGAAGGATATTGAGTTGGTCTCGGTGAAGGACGTTCGTATCGATCTGGCGGCTCAAGCCAAACACCCGTCCAGAGGCGGGGTTTTCGGGATTTTAAGTCTTGGTTTTCTGGTATCCGTGATGATTTCCTTAATAGGTTATGTACTTTACTGGTTTTTTAACCTGTCAAGCCGGATCGTGCAGTTCGGGGTGCTGCGGGCGATGGGCCTCTCACGCAAACAGTTAACGGGCATGCTGCTGTTAGAGCAGGGCTTTACTGCAGGGCTTTCCATTGCGCTCGGGATTGGGATCGGGAAATTGGTAAGTTATCTGTTTCTGCCGTTCCTGCAAACCTCCGAGAATGTGAAACAGCAGGTTCCCCCGTTCCGTGTGGTCTTTGAGGCCAAAGATACGTACCAGCTCTATGGGGTTGTGGTGTTTATGATGCTGACCGGGGCGGTATTACTATTCATCCATATCCGCAAATTGCGGGTGCACCAAGCGGTTAAACTCGGAGAGGAGCGGTAATTAGATGATCCATTGTGAAGGGCTTGTGAAAATTTTCAAAACTGATGACATTGAAGTTGTTGCCCTCCAAGGTTTAAATATCACGGTGGAAAGCGGCGAAATGATGGCAATCATCGGCAATAGCGGAAGCGGCAAGTCCACTCTTCTCAACATCCTCGGCGGTCTGGACCGACCCTCGGCCGGACAGGTCAAGGTAGGGGAGTGGGATTTACTTAAGATCACTGACGACCAGTTGGTAGACTACAAGCGCAAGACGGTAGGATTCATATGGCAGAATAATGCAAGAAATCTCTTGCCCTACTTAACGGCTTTAGAGAATGTAGAAATGCCGATGATGTTAAGCGGGAACTATGATCGGCCTTATGCCAAGCAGTTGTTGGAGTGGGTTGGACTTAAAGAACGCATGAACAATAAATTGTTTCAGCTCTCGGGCGGTGAACAGCAGCGTGTAGCGATATCCATCTCACTGGCCAACCGGCCTTCCCTGCTGCTGGCGGATGAACCCACAGGATCGGTGGATACCCAAACCTCGGATATGATTATGGATATCTTCCGCAGGTTAAATAAGGATCTCGGTGTTACAATTGTTATTGTCACCCATGATTTGGCTCTGGCCGGGAAAGTGGATCGGGTTGTTGCCATAAGGGACGGTTTAACCAGCACTGAGTTCATTAAACGTAATCCCAATCTTTCAGGGGAGGGAGGTAAGAATGACGGTACGGATAAATCAACCCAGAATATACATGAGGAGTATGTAGTTGTCGATCGCGCAGGCCGGCTTCAAGTGCCTAAGGAATTTCTGGAAGCACTGAAAATAAGCAATAAAGCATCAATGGAATTTGATGGAGATAAGATTTGGATCAAAGCACCTAAATCATTGGAGGGAAATCAGCATGACTAATATGAAATCATCCATTTTAAGAAAAATGATGACCATTTCTTTAATTCTTTGTTTAATGGTCCCTGTCCTTGCAGCATGTATGAAGAAGAATGAAGAAGATCCGGATAAAGTCAGGGTCTTGCGTATTGCCACAAACGCCGATTACGGTATGGATACCGAATATTTCCGCAGTCAATTTACTGAAATTTTCGAATATGCCAACCCTAACATCGAAATTGAATTGATCCCGATCTATGATGAGCGCCAGCAAGGCGGCTTTTACGGTAAAGAAGGCGATGGGCTTGCTGAAGGCGAAGAGCCCTTCGATCCGATGAAGATGCTTAAGGAATTAATGGACAGCGCAACCCCACCGGATATAGTAGTTATGCAAATCGACGATCTAACGGAGCTGGTTGCGGAAAATCGTCTTACTCCTCTGGACACCTTAATGGCCGATGATAAGATCAACATTGAGGATTTTGTCCCTTCGGTTATTGAAGGACTTAAGAAAGCAGGAGATGGCGGGAAGCTGTATGCTCTTGCTCCCATGTTTACGGCTCAAGCTCTAATCTATAATAAAGCCATGTTTGCCGAAGCTAACGTTACACCTCCTACGGATAGAATGACTTGGGACGATATCTTTAATCTGGCCCGTCAAGTGCAATCCGGTGAAGGAGAAGACAAGAAATACGGATTTTCTTTCACTAACTATAGCGGTAACGACTTATTTTACGATATGACCAGTTATATGGCTGCTTTGGATCTGCGGATGTTTGACGATGCCGGTGAGAAGATGACAGTGGCCACGCCGGAGTGGGAAAAGGTTTGGACTACCATGATTGGTATCAGTAAAGAGAAGCTGCTGCCGGAACCGCCGGATTACAGCAAGCCCATGAGTGAAGAAGATATGAATAAACCTTACCAGGGAGACAATTTCTTGTCCGGCAAGGTGGCTATGACCTTAATTGATTATGGCTGGGTTAATCAGATCATCTTGGCTAATAAAAATGCGGAGAATACCGAAGGATATACTCCAATCGAGTGGGATGTGGTGACCGTTCCTTATCATGAGGAGGCTTTTGAAATTGGCGGAACTTCTTATATGAACGGGATTATGGGTATCAATGCGAAGGGGCAGAATCCAGAGGATGCCTGGAAGTTCATCAGTTTTATTAATGGTGAGGAATGGGCTAAGATTAAATCCAAAAGCTCTTATACCCTGGTTTCCCGCAAATCCTATAATAAACCCAAGGACGGTTTAGATTACAATATGGCCGCTTTCTCTACCTTGGTTCCAGCTCCAAATCCTTACAGCAACAAGCTGTATAGGAAATATCCGAGACTCTATGAAGTGCAGAGTATAGGCCAACAGAAGTTCCAGGAAGCCTTAAAGGGTACGAAAACCGTGAATGCAGCCTTGAAAGAATGGGAAAATGAAGGCAATGCCATGCTTCAGCAATTCAAGGAAAACCCGAATGGCGGGGGCGTGAATCCGGAGCCGAGACCTATTGACATTGTTGAAGAAGAAGCTATGACAGAAGATGAGATGATGGCGGAGAAAGTGAAGGAAGCGG
>DASWUO010000123.1:0-4400 GCA_036401615.1 Bacilli bacterium
GAACAATCATTCCTTAGCTGAGGTCTCCATTGTTGCAGCAGAAAGCTACGGATATTTAAATGCCATCTTAAAAGCGTTGGGAGGAAGGTAGAATGAAGTCCGCAGAAACCGCCAAAAAACCCAATATTCTGTTTTTCGGCATAGACAGCCTGTGGTCGGATCATATGAGTTTATATGGCTATGATCGACTAACTACGCCCCATATGGATAAGGTTGCTGAGCAGGGAACCATGTTTGCCCGTCATTTCAGCCCAAGTATCCCCACCACGCCGGGTTATGCTTCTATGCTTACGGGAATGGATTGCTTCGGTACGGATGTAGTCGCGCTGCGGCATACAGGCCCGCTTGGAAGTCACGTGAAAACATTGGCTGAGGTTTTGAACGAACATGGCTACAATTCGACTTGTATAGGTTTTACGGGCAACCCTTCATCGCGGGGTTTTCAAACCTACTTGGATTACGAGGGCTGGGGACCCGACGAAACAGGAAGAAGTCCGAAAGCGGAAAGATTAAACGATGTCGCCATCCCCGAATTAAAACGATTGGTCGATGAAGATAAACCATTTTTCTTGTTTTTACGGCACATGGATCCCCATTCCCCTTATTTACCGCCTAAACCGTTTGAAAGAATGTTTTATGGCGGCAATGAGTGTGATCCGGACAATACTTCCCTTGATTCACTCTATGCTTTTGAGCCTTTTGTCAATTATTTCGCCACCTGGTTTCCGGAGGGCTGCACGGACAAGGAGTACATCAATGCGCAGTATGACGGCGCAGTCGCTTATATGGACGCTTGTATTCAAAATATTTTTGCTGCTGTAGAATCCCTTGGTATCGAACAAGAAACGATCATCGTGCTTACCTCCGACCACGGAGAAACCCTGGATCAACACGAATGTTACTATGATCATCACGGATTGTATGAATGTACGCTGAAGGTGCCTCTAATTATTAAATATCCGGGAAAAATTCCACAGGGCGCGCGGGTTGAGCATAACTCTTTTATACAAGATATCATGCCCACTCTGTTGGAATTGGTTGGGATTGATACGGGGATTGATTTTGACGGCCGCAGTTTGGTTCCTGCCATGAGGGGGGAAGTGGAAACGGGGCCTGAGGAATTCTATATCACCGAATGCACTTGGATGCGCAAGCACGGATGGAGAACTTCCCAATGGAAGTTCATTGTAGCGTTGGAGCCGGATTTTCATTTCAAGCCGAAGAAAGAACTGTATAATTTGATCGATGATCCATCGGAAAACAGGAACCTGGCTGATGAAAGGCCGGAGGTTGTCGCTGAATTGGAAGCTAAGATGTACGCTTACATAATCTTAAGAGAGCAGCAAACAGGCCGCACTAACCCCATGTATACGAATGAGAATTGGCACGGATTTGATTGCGGGCCTTTTACATCGTCCCAACAAGCCTACGATACGATGCGGATCGGCTCCCCCCAGGCGGCAAAAGAGCTGCAGGCAAAGCTGAAAAAGAACTGATTCGGATACACGTTTATGGTGAACTTTTCTTTACGGCTAAGAGTTGGAAAAGAAAACACGATGCAGTGCTGGAACAGTCGAAGGAGGGGATAATTCGTGCTTAAAGCAGCTGTAGTTGGTGTTAATTTTATTGGAAAATTGCATTGTCGGTACTATCAACAGAATGAGGATGTGCAGTTGGTCGCTGTTTGTGATTTGAATGAACAGCTGGCCAAGGCAGCCGGGGCCGAATTTTCGGTAAGGGTCTATACAGATCTGCAAACGATGCTGGATCAGGAAGATCTTGATCTTGTCAGTGTTGCAACGGGTGGAATTGAGAATGGTTCACACCACTATGAGCCAACAATGGAATTGATCAGGACAGGCAAGGCGGTTTTGCTGGAGAAGCCGATTTCCAATAGTATTGAAGAAGCTAAAGCAATGGTGCAGTTGGCAAAAGAGAACAAAGTAAGGTTTGCCTGCAATCTTAACCACAGGTTTAACCCAACGGCTTATCGCGCCAAACAATGGATTGAACAAGGCGATCTGGGTGAATTGTTGTTTATCAACATGAAATTAACGATCGGCAACCCGAATGAATCCAGCCCATGGATGCACATGCGTGCACTCCATCCCCACTCTATTGATGTGATGCGTTATTTGGCGGGGGATATTATTAAAGTGCAATCCTTTATGATGAAGGCGCCAGGGAGAAGTACATGGTCAACGGCTTCAATCAATTTGCAATTTTCCTCCGGAGCGGTGGGTCATCTGACAGGAAGTTATGATATGTTTGGGGTTCATCCTATTGAACACTGCGAGGTTGCCGGGAATAAAGGAAGATTGGTGCTTGAAAATATTTATGAAAATCTTACCTTTTATCCGCATCAAAGCGATGAATTGAAGGTATTTCGAAATTCTCTCTTCTCGGGAATGAACGGATTTTTGGATACCTTTAAACATCGAATTGATGCGTTTGTTAAACAGATAAAAGACGATGTTCCACCAGGGGAGATACATGCGTCGGGTGCCGACGCATTGGCTGTACAGGAAGTGATTGAAGCGGCAATACAATCGCAGATAAACGGTGGAGCGGTGATTGAACTGGGCAAAATGTAATATAAGGTTCGTCGGAGTTCCTATAATGAATAGATTAGATCTATGAATTGGTAAAACCACGATAGGCCGTTGGTGAGGAGCCAATGGCCTTTTTAAATATTTTGGAAGAATAGTACAATTGAAATCCCACCCGTTCGGAAATTTCCGTCACGGAGAGATCGGTTGCGGACAGCAGCTGCTTAGCTCTTTCGACCTTCTGTTTATTGATATATTGGACCGGGGAGCTTCCCGTCATCTTGTGGAAGAAATGGATGAAGTAATTCGGGTGAAAATGAACAAGCTTAGCCAATTCATCAACTGTAATATTCTCGTGCAGACGGGTTTCGATATATTTTAACAAGACATTTCACCCTCCATGATGAAATAGAATCGGTTAAAATCCGGAGTGAAATTAAGATCACGCCAGTCCCGGGGCACTGTGGAATAAGCGGCAAAGCTGTGGAGGTATGTAACAGGGGATGACTCGGTTGATGTATCTTTTGAAGGAGTGTTAACCCGTATATCGGTTTAACGGTGAGTAAATATCCCAAAGCTACTCCATACTGCTCAAATGGTGAAATGGGGTAGCTTTTTTCGTAATTTGAAAATGATCCTTCCAATGAGGTAAAGTAATAAATAGGGAGGTGACCGTATGCTTGGAATAAGAAACTTCTGCATGTTATTGCTGCTTTTGTGCTTTATATTACCTGGCTGCAGCAAAGAGGAAGATCAAGGTGTGCCGATTCCTTCCGCTGTTTCAAGCCCAAACACCGATCCGGTTACAAGCCCGGTTGACCCAATCGCCGAGCAAATCAAACAGATGACTCTCTCCGAAAAAATAGGACAAATGATGATAGTCGGGGTTGAGGGATTGGCGGTCGACACTCACACCAGGGAACTGATAGATCAACATCATGTTGGGGGTTTTATTTTATATAAAGAAAATATCGAAGATACAAATCAGACCTTATCTTTTTTGAACGAACTAAAGGCTTTTAACAAAGGGCAGATACCGTTGTTTCTAAGTGTGGACCAAGAAGGCGGCAAGGTCAACCGGATGCCTGAGGACTATGCCAAAATTCCCGCAAATCAAGCCATCGGAAAGATAAACCAGCCTGGGTTGTCATTCCGGATTGGAGTTCTGTTAGCGAAACAAGTTAAATCGGTTGGTTTCAATATGAATTATGCCCCGGTGCTGGACATCAACAGCAATGCGCAAAACCCGGTAATTGGGGACCGATCCTATGGTTCTGATGAAGAAGTGGTCAGTAAGCTGGGTGTTCAAACGATGCTTGGTATTCAATCGCAGGAAGTCGTTCCTGTAGTTAAACATTTTCCCGGCCATGGAGATACTGCAGTGGATTCGCATCTGGAACTGCCCACAGTGAATAAAACTTTAAGCCAATTGCGGAAGTTTGAATTGCTTCCTTTCGCTGCTGCCATTAAGAATAAAGCGGATGTTGTAATGATCGCCCATATTTTATTGCCTCATCTGGATCCGGATCATCCGGCTTCTTTCTCCAAGCGTATTATTACAGGCATCTTAAGAGAAGAGATGCAGTTCGAAGGGGTGGTCATCACCGATGATATGACAATGGGCGGCATTGTGAAGCATTACGATATTAAGGAAGCTGCTGTGCAATCGATTCAGGCGGGCAGCGATGTGATTATGGTTGCCCATGGATATGAAACGGCTGTAGAAGTTATCAATTATTTAGTTAGTAAAGTCGAGAGTGGAACCATAGCTGAAGATGAGATTGATCAGAGTGTTTATCGCATCCTGCAATTAAAGAAGAAGTATGGTTTAGTAGATCAGGAAATAACGAG
>DASWUO010000124.1:0-2368 GCA_036401615.1 Bacilli bacterium
TCCGGGTAGGATTTGTAGACCGGCCTTCGCTAAGGAAAATACACACGGCTCCCATTCCAATGTTGGGAGGGGTTGCATTATATGTAGGCTGCATCAGCTCATTGATCCTTTTTAATGGGTTCTCGCGGCTAACGATGACGATTTTATGCGGAGGGTTTCTGCTGGTTAGTATAGGGCTTATAGATGATTGGCATAAAACACGGGGGAAAGATTTTGCCGTTTGGCCAAGATTGTTCATTTATCTTGCCGTATCGACGATTCCACTATGGTTTGACATCGAGATATTGGGATTAACTAATCTAGCCAGACCGGGCATGTTTACGTTTCCGGTTTGGTTGGCATGGTTGTCCACAATATTATGGGTTTTTGCAATCACCAATATGATCAACTTTATCGACGGGGTGGATGGATTGGCTGCGGGGATTGCCACGATATCTTCCTTGACTTTGTTTGTAGCTGCCCTCATTAAAGGGCAAGAGAGTACGGCGGTATTGGCGGCTATTCTGACGGGCTCCTGTATCGCCTTCCTGGCCTATAATTTTTACCCGGCCCGAATATTTATGGGTGATGCGGGAGCCACATTCTTAGGTTATACCTTGGCTGTTATTGCCATTGACGGGGCGTTTAAACGCGCTACGATGATCGCCATTCTTATACCGATATTGGCCCTGGCTGTACCTATCATGGACACATTCATTGTTTTTCTGAGACGATTTATCGAGAATAAAGGCCTGCATCGGGCGGATAAGCTGCATACCCATCACAGTTTACTCAAATTGGGGCTAAGCCAAGTCCAGACAGTCACTTTTCTTTATATCATTGGAATGGTGTTCTCCCTGTTGTCGGTAATTCTGATGTTAACTTTGAGTTGACAGGATTTAAGTGTATTTTTTCCCCGGCCTGATCTCCAACAAAGCCAATAGGACAGCAACAATACATACACCCGTTACAGTAAAAAATAATGTTTTATGCGAGGTGTTCATCAACAAAGAAATTACTGGAGGGCCTGCCGCCACTCCAACAAATCGCATGCTGCTGTAGATCGATGTGACGGTCCCGCGATGCTCCTTCTCAATCCCTTCCGTAACCAAGGCATCCAAGCTGGGAAGCACACTGCCAATGCCAATACCGCAAATAATAAGGCCGCTGATGATGAAATAGATTTGCTCCGTCCAACCAATGCAGAAGATGGCTCCCGTCAGCATAAACAAGCCGATAACCGTGACCCATTTCATCTTTACTTTGCTCTCGCCGATCAGTTTCCCGGTAAAATAAGAAGTCAAACACAGCGCAGCCAAAGGGATCGCCAACACCAGCCCTTTCATGATGCCCTTGATATAATAAACCGTCTCCAATTCCGACGACAAATAGAACAGAACCCCGAAGATGACAAACATGCTAATACAGCCTATGGCAAATATAGCGTAAAGCCAACGTCCCTTTTGCTTGAAGATATGCCCGATGGAACGCAGAAAATCTTTAAAATTTACTTTATTATTTAGATCCTTAGGTACCTTCACCAGAAAAATCACCATCAGCACAGAAAACAGGCAGAACACAGGATGGCCGCAAAAGGCAGAAACCACAATACCATAGCAAGAGCAGCCCCAACTATAGGACTTAATACTTTGCCGAAGGTATTGGAGGTTTCTATCACGCTTAACCCTTTGCTAATTTCCGTATCACGTTTGAAGATATCGCCAACCAAAGGCAAGACGATAGGGGCTGCCCCCGCAGCACCTATTCCCTGCAGAAAACGCCCGCCCAACATCAGCCAATAGGCGGTCGAATCCGTAAACAACCATGCTGCGGCTGCGGAAACAGCTCCACCGATGCCGACGATAATTAAACTGGGGATGATCACTACCTTGCAGCTATATAGATCAGACAAATAACCGGCAATGGGAATGAGAAAGATGGCAACGACCGAATATACCGTAATGAGCATGCTGACTTCAAATTTACTGACATTCAACTTTTCTGCTATGGCAGGCAGGATAGGAATCAACATTGAGTTGCTCAAAGTCATGATGAGCGGTATTGAAGCTATGGAAATCAGGTCCCACTTTTTATCCGAATCCACGTTGATGAACCACCTAACTTATAACCTTGATCGTTAGGGTTTGGCAATTCCTGCTTTTATATGCAGACAAAGAGCATCTAAATTTGCACTCAAATCAGGAATATCGTTCTTTATAAAGTTTCAACAGGGGCGCTCAGATGTTTCTCCTGGAACTCGCCAGGCGGGATGTTATAGTGCTGCTTGAACACGTAAGAGAAATGCTTCACACTAACATAGCCAACCTTCTCTGAGACATCAAAAACCTTGAGTGACGGCCTGGATTTCAACAATTTGGCCGCCTCTTCC
>DASWUO010000125.1:0-6393 GCA_036401615.1 Bacilli bacterium
ATTTAGCATCCGGGCTTTCCTGACGGGTTACGATAAATTTAACCGTCTTCTTCACTGCAGTGGCTTCAGCCATGAGTTACTCCCCCTTCTTCTTCTCTGTAGAATAGTCACGTTTGCGCGGTTTGATTAAGGAAACATCGATATCTTCATATTCGATAACAGGTCCATTTGGAGTGTATTTAGCTTTGGTCGTTTTCATAAACTGCTCATCATTACGTTCAGTAAATTCCGGTTTATAATGGGCCCCGCGGCTTTCATTCCGCAATAAAGCACTAATCGTCATCACCCTGGCCAATTCAAGCATGTTCCACAATTGTCGTGTAAACGTTACCCCTTGATTGCTCCATCGCGCTGTATCAGTCATGCTGATGTTCTTATATCGAGCCATGAGCTCCTGGATTTTGTCATCCGTTTCCTGCAATTTTTTATTATAACGGACGACGGTCACATTGTTGGTCATCCATTCGCCCAACTCTTTGTGAATGACATAAGCATTCTCTTTTCCGTCCATCTTCAACAAATCTTCGTATTGGCCCGTACGTTTCTTTTGCTCGTTGGAATACACACTCTTAGGAACATCTTCAGATGATTTCTTCAAGCCTTTAATATATTCTACCGTTTTTGGACCAGCCACCATGCCGCCATAAATAGAAGAAACCAGTGAATTGGCTCCTAACCGGTTAGCTCCGTGATATTGATATTCACATTCCCCTGCGGCAAACAAGCCGGGGATATTCGTCATTTGATTGTAGTCCACCCACATGCCGCCCATAGAATAATGAACAGCCGGGAAAATTTTCATCGGGATTTTACGGGGATCATCGCCCATAAACTTCTCATAAATTTCGATAATGCCGCCAAGCTTAACATCCAATTCCTTCGGATCCTTATGTGATAAATCAAGGTATACCATGTTTTCCCCATTGACCCCAAGCTTCATATCCACACAAACATTGAATATTTCACGAGTGGCTATATCGCGCGGAACCAAATTCCCGTAAGCCGGATATTTCTCTTCAAGGAAATACCAAGGCTTGCCGTCTTTATAAGTCCAGATTCGGCCGCCTTCGCCGCGGGCTGACTCGGACATCAATCTAAGCTTATCATCCCCTGGAATTGCGGTTGGATGAATTTGAATAAATTCGCCGTTGGCGAAATATACACCTTGCTGATAAGCTGCGCTGGCAGCCGTGCCGGTATTGATTACAGAGTTTGTGGATTTGCCGAAAATAATACCAGGGCCCCCAGTTGCCAGAATAACCGCATCCGCAGGAAAAGTAGTCATTTCCATACTTCTTAAATCTTGCGCAGCGATACCGCGGCAGATGCCCTCATCATCTATTACAGCGGAAACATATTCCCAGTGCTCATATTTCGTAACAAGTCCCGCCGTTTCCCAGCGGCGCACCTGCTCGTCCAATGCATACAAGAGCTGTTGGCCGGTTGTAGCCCCGGCAAAGGCTGTCCTGTGATATTTCGTACCGCCAAAGCGGCGAAAGTCCAATAATCCTTCCGGTGTTCTGTTAAACATCACACCCATGCGATCCATAAGGTGAATGATTCCCGGAGCTGCATCACACATCGCTTTAACCGGAGGTTGATTTGCTAGAAAATCGCCTCCGTATATTGTATCGTCAAAGTGTTCCCAGGGAGAATCCCCTTCTCCTTTGGTATTCACTGCACCGTTAATTCCACCTTGCGCACACACAGAATGTGACCGTTTTACCGGCACCAGCGAGAATAAATTGACATGAACACCGGCCTCCGCCGCCTTGATGGTGGCCATCAACCCTGCCAACCCTCCGCCTACTACGATCACTTTAGAATTTGCCATAGCTGTTCACTCTCCTTATCCTGCTATTTGCTGTAAAACGTCAGTTGCCAAAGCAAAGGACTTATTCGTAAAAGCCGTTAATGCCAGGATAAACATCGTTGCCAGCAGCACAAATACCGCCATCCAGACGTAACTGGAAAAACGTTGAGCCCGCGGACCGACTGTGATTCCCCAACTGACTAAAAACGACCACATGCCATTGCTGAAATGGAACGTTGCTGCGATAATCCCTATACAATAAAGAACAAAGAAGATCGGAGTGCTGGCTATATCATGCATCCTTTCTGCTAAACCTTCATGGGTAACATTCCCTAAGGAAACTTGAAAACGTGTGTCGTAAAAGTGCCAAACTATAAATATTAATGTTAAGACCCCTGATATCCTTTGGAAAGTAAACATCAGATTGCGGAAATAACCGTAAGTTGTGACATTGTTCCGTGCTTGATAGGCGATATAAAGTCCATAAACACCATGATAGAGAAGGGGCAGCCAGATACCAAACAGCTCCAGATAGAAAACCAGCGGCAGACTGTTCAACCATATTACCTGATCTGTAAATGCTTGTTTACCGCCTTCAAATGCTGAGTAATTCGTCAGCATATGCTCCACAATAAAAAAACCAAGCGGAATAACCCCTAACAGGGAATGAAGTTTACGGGAATAAAAAGAATTGGCAGCCATGAATGAAATTTCCCCCTCTAAAATAAGTACATCTGTAAACCCTATACAATTGTACTCTCATCGACAACAAGCGTCAATAAATCACCTGCAAATAATTCTAAATAATTGATGGTAATTGTCACAATGTTCAGTCTATTAATCCGCAAAAGTCATTTCAAAATTTTGCAGGTTTTTATTACTTCCTACAATTACAAGCACATCATTTTCTTTAATCAGATCAGTAGCCTGCGGAGCAATATTCATTTTATCGCCTGTTTTGATCCCCATCACATTACAACCGTATTTGGCCCGGATATCAAGTTTATGGAGGTTCTTGCCAATCATGTTATTGGAGGCTTTTATTTCTACAATGCTGTAGTCTTCCGATAATTCAATATGGTCAAGAATGTTGGGAGAAATTAAATTATGGGCGACCCGCTGCCCCATATCCCTTTCCGGAAAGATTACTTTATCAGCACCGATTTTCTTCAAAACTTTACCGTGTAATTCATTTTGTGCTTTAACAACCAGCGTTTGAACTCCCAGGTCTTTCAAAATAAGTGAAGTCAATATACTGGACTGGATATCTTGCCCAATAGCCACAACAACTACATCATAGTTACGAATACCCAAAGCCCTTAGAGCTTCTTCATCGGTTGAGTCCGCTTGAACGGCATGGGTAACCATAGAAACAACCTCCTGTGTTCTACTCTCATTGGAATCCACCGCAAGAACCTCAAACCCTAAATTACATAATGTCTTGGCAACACTGGAACCAAACCGGCCCATACCAATAACAGCAAATTGCTTTCTCATTCTCGATCGCCCATTTCTCGTATTTTTCTGAACGTCAACCGTCCGGCGAATTAATCCATCATTTCATTTTCAAAAAGCTCCACTTGAGCATTCGTACCTATGATCACCATAATATCTTCTTCATTTAACACATCTTCCGCATTTGGCGCTATGATAATTCCGTGATTTTTATTTATCGCTACGATACTGCATCCATATCTCGATCTGGGATCCAAATCTTTTAATTTAGTCCCCTCCAATCGGGCAGGTACTACCAACTCGGCAATGGTATAATCCTTGGACAGTTCAATATAATCCAATAAGCTCGGTGTAACCAACTGGTGTGCGACACGGACGGCCATATCTCTTTCCGGGTGAATCACCCGATCCACTCCAATTCGCTGCAAAACCCGGCCATGGAGTTCTGTGAGGGCTTTTCCCACGACCATCTTCACACCTATTTCCTTAAGCAGAATTGCCGACATGATATTCGCTTGAATGTCTGCACCGATAGCAACTACAGCACAATCGAAATTGCGTATGCCCAAGGAGCGCATGACATCTTCATCTGTTGAATCAGCAGCTACTCCATGGGTTAAGACATCTCTCATGCTATGTACAATCTGTTCATCTTTATCAATGCCCAACACATCATACCCAAGCTTAACTAATTCTCTGGCCAGACTGGAACCAAACCGGCCAAGGCCAATAATAACGTATTGATTCGTATGCTTCGTTCTCTTCACCTTGTTATCCAATGATGATCTTTCCTTCCGGGTGGCGGTATAATTTCTTCTCATTCGTATTGCCTAAAGCATAGGCCATCGTTAGCGGCCCTAACCGTCCCGCGAACATCGTCAGGATAATCATGACTTTCCCGAAATCCGTAAGATGGGGTGTTAATCCCATAGATAACCCTACTGTCCCAAACGCGGAGGTAGTTTCAAATAAAATCATCAGAAAAGGATAATCTTGTGTGGTAGAGAGAAGCATAGCTACAAAGATAATCACGATTAAAGCAGTTAAAGTAAGAGTAAGGGCTTTATAGATCCGATCTTTGGCTAAACGGAAATGAAACAAAACGATGTCATCTTTTCCGCGAAACATAGCCAATACCGCGCCAATCAATATCGTAAAGGTGGTTGTCTTGATCCCGCCGGCAGTTGATCCGGGAGAGCCCCCTATAAACATAAGGATAATCATAAAAAATTGCGATGCTTGGCGCAAACTGGCGATATCCACTGTGCTCACCCCGCCTGACCGTGTAGTGATGGATTGAAAGAAGGAAGCCAGTATCTTGCCCGACGTATCTAACGGACCCAACGTTTTGGAATTTGTAAATTCAAAGATCAAGATAATGACGGCTCCAAATAATATTAACCCGCCTGTCGTAGTTAGAACCACCTTGGAATGAAGCGACAGCCGCTTGATTTTACGAAACTCCAGAAGATCGGACAATACTATAAAACCTATTCCGCCCAGTACAATTAACACACAAGAAACGACATTCACAATCGGATCAGTAACATGTCCTGTTAAACTGCGAAATTCTTCAAACAAATCAAATCCGGCATTATTAAATAAAGAAACAGCATGGAACATCCCAAAGTACGCGGCTTTTCCAAAGCTCATCTCATAAGACCATCTAAGTGTAAAGATAACAGCGCCGACAAGCTCAATAACTAGAGAGTAGAGAACGACCTTGCGGATCAGTCTGACAATGCCCTCCATATTTATCTGATTCAAGGCTTCCTGCAGGATCAATCTTTCGCGAAGCGATATTTTCTTCTTTAAAACCAGTGCAAACAAGGTAGCCATGGTCACAAAACCAATGCCGCCAACCTGAATCAACATGAGAATAACAATCTGTCCAAACACGCTGTATGTCGTTCCGGTATCAACAGTGACAAGCCCAGTTACGCACGTAGCGGAGGTTGAGGTAAACAAAGCGTCAATAAAAGGAAGCGGAGAACCATCTTTAGAGGATATCGGTAAAGACAATAAAACAGCACCGAGAAAGATCATAAAGGCAAATCCAAAAACTAAAATTCGCGGCGGGGTTAAACGAAATATCTTGTTATTCCTCAAGATGAATGGCTCCTCTATCTACGAAACTGCTTGGACTCATGGTAACCTCTACGATTATAATTCTCTTGAGCATTAATCACAAAGTCATTTTTGGTTGAAAACAGTTCCTTTTCATGGAAATAGAATTATGTTGAGCCATAAATACCGCATTTCCATGCCGTAGCGATGATATACCCCCGCTAGCTTCCGTTTATCAGTAAAAAGCTTGCAAACCAGAAATCTTCGCGTAGAATAATAAGTCTAGACTAAATGAACCATCTGAGGAGCCTTTATGAATCATAGAAATAAAAGTCCGATCTTACGAATTATTGGAATTATTGGAGCATTGACATTTCTTATCATTAATTGGTGGCCCCTATTCTCTGGAGGAGAGGCAGAGCCATCCTTTCAGTCCACGCCTTCCCTAACCAAAGAACAAGCGCGGCAAACGGCTTTATCTTATACGGCCTCCCTATGCAGAAGCTGCATATTGGAAAGTTTTGTTATGTATCAGTCCAATCAAGAATTAAGCGCATATTTACAGAAGAATCACCTTGTAGAAGCCTATAATAATTCTTTCGCCACAGAGGTTCCTGTTGATTATTTCCAAGTTGACCTTGTGGATAAAACAAGTGAAAAGCACTATTTTGTTGATGTCCATCCTAATAACATGAAGGTAATAGGTTGGCAGCTGCCAAATTCTAAACTGGTTCATAAGCAGCAAGGCAAGGAACAAGGTAAAGTTTATCATATAGATGAACAAATTCAAATGGCCCATGCCACTATGAAGGAGATGGCCTATGCCCCTGATCAATTCTACTTAACAGAAGATGTGCCCCCACAGGCCAAACCGGAAAAGGATTCCTCCAGACTATTGGTTTTCACCCATAAAAATAAATCCATTGGAGAAGCCCGTCTTCAGCTTCATGTATCCGTTAGCGGCGGTGTAATCACGGCTTTCCACCCTATATTATCGAATCCCAAGGACCATGAATTGTGGCTGCAAGAGCAAGATGCCTCAGCAGCGTTAATGAGCC
>DASWUO010000126.1:0-1869 GCA_036401615.1 Bacilli bacterium
GGGGCTTATCAAAAAAATTAAAGCAAAAAAAGTCGGAGACAAAGTTGCTTTTAGCATTGTGAGGAACGGTAAAAAATCCGACATAAATGTAACCATTGGAGACCGAAACGCTAAATAACCAATTTACAAGTTTGGGATACAGTAGAGGAAAAAGGAACGGAGGATTTGTACTCTGATTCCTTTTTTCTTTATTGCCAAGATTTTCGCTTGATCTAATATTTTGTTACAATAAGGATTAGATGATTTTTTTGGGGGAGGGTTGCCGCTTTGCGCGAACATATATTGGTCATAGACGATGATGAGAAAATCACTTCTTTATTGCGGCGCAGTCTTGTGTTTGAAGGGTATGAGGTATCTACAGCCAACAATGGATATGAAGGGCTGAAGAAGGTGCTGGAGCAGGAGCCTTCTTTAATCATCTTGGATATTATGATGCCAGAGGTCGATGGCTTTGAGGTTTGCCGCAGAATCCGTGCTGGAGAAAGCAAGGTTCCCATTCTTATGCTCACTGCCAAAGATGAAGTGTCTGATAGGGTGAAAGGATTGGATTTAGGAGCGGATGATTATCTGGTTAAACCTTTTGCTCTGGAAGAGCTGCTAGCCAGAATCAGGGTGTTATTACGTCGAAGGCAGGAACAGCCTGAATCTAACAATAAACGTATCGGCTATGAAGACATTATCTTGGATCTGGACTCCAGGGAAGTTTTCCGCTCGGGGAAATCCATAGAATTAACCGCCAAAGAATTCGATTTGCTTCACCTGTTTATGTTGAACCCGAAGAGGGTGCTTTCCCGTGATCTGATTATGGAGAAGATTTGGGGATTTGACTTCAGCGGAGAATCGAATGTTCTTGAGGTTTATATTGCATTGCTGCGTCAGAAGATGGAAGCGCACGGGGGCAAGCGGGTGATTCAAACCTTAAGAGGGACAGGCTACGTCTTGAAGGGAGAATCGTAAATGTCGATTCGACTTCGGCTTACTTTGTGGTACTCCGGGATCTTAACCATTACGCTGCTGTTCTTCGGGTTGACCTTGTATTTATTCTTATATGTCAAGATGAATAACGATATTGATTTTACCTTGAAAAACCAAGGGACCGAAGTCAAGAAAGAGATTAAGCTGGTGCGGATCTTTGGCCTGGCCCAGATTCAATTGCCGGATTTGAGGGATTTCAGATCCTCCGGGATCTACCTCCAGAGCATTAACATAAATAGGGAAGTCAGCAGATCGAGTAATCTTACAGAGATCATTGACTTCTCTCCAGAAGCTTTTGACAAGGCCATTACTTTACAGGAAGATACGTTTGAAACAATTTCGTCGAACGGGTTTGAACTGCGCATTTATTACACCCCCATGTTGGTCAACAAACAAGTGGTCGGGGTACTGCAGGTAGCTGCGCAATTAAACGGGATTCAGCAATTTTTAAATAATCTTGTATTTATCCTTTCTTTATTAATCGTACTAACGATCTTGATTGCTGCAACGGTCGGTTGGTTTCTGGCCCGCAAAGCTTTGAATCCTATTGAATATGTGATTGCCGCCGCAGGCCAGATCGAAAAAGGTGCAGATCTTGAACGTCGTTTAAGCTATAACGGTCCCCCCGATGAAATTGGCCGGCTAACCGATACCATTAACGGCATGCTTTCGCGTATTCAAACCGTTTATTCGGAGTTAAGTGATGCCTATCGGGCCCAAAGGCGGTTTGTTTCCGATGCCTCGCACGAATTGAGAACCCCATTAACCACCATTCGGGGCAACATAGAGCTGTTGGAGAAAATGTGGAATTCGACAAAAGCACCCAGAGAGGCAATGAATGAGCCGGATCATATGGGAATGTCTCTTGAAGCGATGCGGGATATTTCATCAGAA
>DASWUO010000127.1:0-5711 GCA_036401615.1 Bacilli bacterium
AATAACTGCCGGTATCCACCACCACTAGACCCGTAACACAGGTCGCTGATGTCGCCGTGAATAATGCATCAATAAACTGCAAGCTGGTTCCGTTTGCGCTTGCTATAGGTAAAGACAGCAATACAGCACCGATAATAATGATAAAAGCAAAACCTATGGCCATAATTCTAGGCGGTGTCAGACGGGACATAAGGTAATTCAAGTTCCAGATCTCCTTTCAGGGTAACGGCTGCGCAGTCCTCTAGAAGGATATCAGAAAACAGATAAAGATGGTGTTAAGGAAACCTTGAATGGTGTAAAGATGCTGTGAAGATTTGCTATTCATCTACAAAACGGTATCCTACTCCTACCTCAGTCAAAATATATCTCGGTTGTGCAGGGTCTTTCTCAATTTTTCTGCGTATATTAGCCATAAAAACCCGAAGCGATTGTGTATCATTTCCCGAAAATGTTCCCCATATCTCTTCAAGTATGAACTTGTGTGTCAACACCTTTCCTGCGTATTTGGCCATAAGTGTCATCAGCTTGTACTCAATAGGGGTAAGGTGTATTTCTTCATCTGAGAGAAAGACACGGCGTTTTTCTAAATCAATCGTCAGGCAATCAATTTTGAATAAGGTAAGTAATTCATTCTGGGGTTGGCCGGCATATTGTAAATGTCTAAATGCCACTCTGATGCGAGCCAATAGTTCTTCCACACTGAAGGGTTTCGTTAGATAATCATCTGCACCGCTGTCTAAGGCTTCCACCTTCTCCCGCTCGAGACCACGCGCAGATACCACGATAATAGCAGCTTTAGTAAATGGTCTGATCCTCGCAATTACACCGCTGCCATCCATATCAGGAAGACCCAGATCGAGAATAATCATATCCGGATTATGAGAGGAAACAAGGGTAACCGCTGTTTTACCGTATTGTGTATCCATCACCCTATAACCTTGTGCTTCAAGAGAGATACATATAAAATTACGAATAGGTTTATCGTCCTCTACAACAAGAATCAAAGGCTTGTTATCCAAATAAATCACTCCTTCGCCAACAAATTAAATCGGAATGTTGCTCCTCCTGCAGGGTTATTAAATGCCGAAATGTCTCCTCCGTGTGCCGTGATTATAGATCTGCAAATCGCCAAACCGAGCCCGGTTCCGCGTCTGCCTGTATCTTTTAGCGAGGCACCGGTATAAAACCTGTTAAAAATGAGAGGAAGCGCTTCTTCTGATATACCCCTTCCATTATCGGACACTTCAAATACTGCATTCTCTCCTTCGATATGTGTTTTTATTTCAATGATGGATCCATCCGCTGTGTATTTTATCGCATTATCAATAAGGTTGACCAGCACTTGCGTAATTAAGATTCCATCCATGGGGAGCATGATTAGCTCATCGGGAATATTGATCTTTATCGTATGGCCCGCAGATTGTTTCTTCATTCTTGATACGGCCTCTGCAACGACTTCCTCCACAGCTTCCATATTCTTCTTAAGTTCAATGTTGCCTTCATCTATTCGGGTTATGCTCAGGATGTTTTCTACAGAATGGATAAGCCAACTAGCGTCCTCATAAACACCTTGCAGCAGATTTCTTTGCACACCCTGGTCAAGAACCTTGCCATGATCCAGAATCGTAGCAGTAGCGCCTAAGATTCCTGTAAGCGGTGTTCTTAAATCATGCGATATGGCACGCAAGAGATTTCCCCGCAACCTTTCCCGCTCTACCTCTAATTGTGATTCCTGCTGCTGTTCCAACAATCTTTCCCTCTCCATAGCCAGAACAATTTGCAGCTTAGTCTCTTGTTTAGCCTTAGTCGTCAAGGTAGATGTGATAATAGCGCTAATGAGCATGATAACAAAAGTAATAGGGTAATCCGGTCTATAAGCCTCGAAGGTATAATAAGGTTCCGCAAAAAAGAAATTAAACTTTAAAACACCCAAGACAGAAGCCGCTATACCGTAGACATAACCGTCAGTATACCTTGCGACAAGCAATACACCTAAGATATAGGCAATAATAATATTGGATTCGGCAACCCCGACATACCTGAATGAAAGTGACAGAATTGTTACGAATATCATAATCCCTATTGTCAAAGCTAGATTTACTATGGTTGCCCTGAAATGATTAGTATCATTATTTATGGATAGATGTTCCGTCTTACTGGATTCCATGCCTGTCTTCACTCTTTCCTGTGAGTTGGGTATAATTTCTTCCCGCCTTTAAAGTATACCTTTTGCAGGAACTCAATACAAAACATACATATGGCATGCCCGGGGATCGTCCTATTTATTGTTTGCCATGAAAAAAAGGATTATTGCAAAATAAGTCGAAAATATATATATAGAGTCGTTTTGTAAACGCTCTACTAGCATATATTACGAAAGGTAGTGTCATGATGAAAGACAAGGTGAAAGGTTTATTTTTAGGATTATTGATCGGTGTGTTTCTTACGGGGTCTCTTGCCTATGCCGCCAACAGCACACAAATTCAAGTGGTTTTCAAGAAATTAAAGTTCATGGTAGAGGGTATCGAATATAAAGCGAAAGATAATGTATTTATTTATAATAACAAAACGTATGTGCCCGTTAGTTTATTAGGGGATGTTTTAGGAAAAAAGGTTGCCTGGGATGGTGAAGCAAGCACCGTATGGATAGGCAGTAAAGGCGGCAAGGAAGTGGTTGCTGCCTATGGAAATGTAAAGGTTACTAAAGAGCAGTTAACTCTGTACTTGTCTATTATCCGCTATTTCAACCCTCAATACCAACAATACGAGCAGGACGCAAATTACCAGGAATTTATGCTGAAACGAATGATTGGTTACAAGCTGCTCGCGAGTAAAGCGGATGAACTGACCAAGAAACGGATGAAGGACAAAACGGTTGAAGAACTGGATAAAGTTAAATTGCAAATTAACAGTACAGAGGGTTCACCGTATGCCTTTGAAACGAAATTAAATGAACTGAAGATTAAAGAAATCGATGTGTATAATTACTTGCTGCATATTCTTACTGCTATTGACATCACCGAGAAACAAATTGGCGAGGAGCCGATCATGGCTGAATACGATACTACCATTAAAGCAGATGCGAATGCTTATACCAGTGCAACTGTAAGCCATATTCTTATTGGCCTTAATGATCAAGCCGGCACCGTACTACGCACTAAGGAAGAAGCGTTTGTCAGGGCAATAGAAGTTCAAACAAAGTTGAAAGATGGCGGAGACTTTGCGGCGCTTGCCAAAGAATATTCCGATGATCCGGGCTCTAAAGATACTGGCGGATCCTATCCAAGTACACCGGTAAGCAACTGGGTTCCAGGATTTAAAGAAGCAACCATCGAGCTTCCATTAGGGACAATCAGCGAGCCCGTTGAAACTACCTTTGGATACCATATTATGAAAGTAACAGAACGCACTATTAAGACTATGGATATTGCAAAGGCAGAAATCCGTTCCCGTCTGGCCCAAATGAAGTTAGGTGAATATTTCGAAGTAGAACTGCCAGGATTAATTAAGGATATTAATCTTAGCTCCCTTGCTCCATCTCCTACTGCCACTCCTGCACCATAAGAGAGAATAGCAAAACACCCCATTCACTTAATTTAGTGGATGGGGTGTTTATTTGTGTACTAATTTAACACCCGCGTCAGAAGCCTCCTTCCTCTACGAAGCAGGTAGGGGGTTATTTTTTCCTTCTGTTGGAAACAATAACCCCTATTCACGAGGTAGGAGGCTTCTGACATGAAGACATTGGTGCTATATTTCTTGTTTTTTTTATTAAGTACGGCTTTTATTATTATGATGGATCTGATGATGGGAAAAAAACTTTCTATGTCTTTAAGAAATATGATAAATCCTTTCTGGTTAATGACAATAACTGAATACTTGATCATGTTCGTCTTGCTGTCCATTACATTCATTCCACCCATTGTTTCTTTCATTAAACAAAGGAAACAAGACAAACCGAGTGGAAAATCGTAGCTCATCCTTTATCATTAGTAACAATATTTGAACGGTATAGGCCAAATCGTTTACGAATCAGATGAACCACCAGAAGCACCACGGGAATTACCACAGTAAAAAAGGGCAGGATAAACTTCAGCACCAGTTTCCCTTCTTCCAGATGCTCTGAGTAATTGCTTGCTATCACCATCGAAGAAAAAAGAACCAGGAATCCGATAGGCAATACCAGCGTTTGCTGCTTCTGTACTTTGAATAAATCCGATGCCACAATCAATGCAGCATAATAATAAATTGCAATCTTGAAAAAATCACCAATAATTAAAGTCAAGATCACCAGGGCATCTATGCGTTGAAAGAAATCTGCTATGTTCACTTTGCTGATCGTTGTAAACAATGGAAAGGTAGAACGGCCGTAAATATCAGTCCCAAGAACAGAGATTTCAACAGCATGAGTCATACTTAATATGAAGGCGCTGGCAATGATAGCGATCACACCGGTCTTCCTTCCCGAACGGCGTTTATTTAAATAAGGAAAAATTGTAGTAAAACAAATCAATTCACCAAAAGGAAACATCCATATATTTGGATATGCCTCCATAAAAATGGTTTTCCACTCTGGCAAAGGTAACAGATTCTTAATATCAATAATGCCGGAAAATAGAACAAAGAGATTACCTAAAACACCTAAACCAATCAGAACCAATAGGTAGATTTCAGCCAATCTTGCAAACACTTCTATCCCTTTATACAATACATAGGCAACAGCGATAATCATAAAAGCATTGATCACAAACAGCGGCGTCTGGTCATAAACAGAGGTGACCAATAAGTCGCCCGCATCCCGCAAGTCCCTTGCGCCAATATAAATGAATAAAGGAACATATAATAGACTCAAAGGCCATCCAATATATTTGCCGAGAATTTTCCGGGTATAACCGCTTAAAGGCAGCTCGGGATATTGACGAAAAAGATAATCATATACGAGAAATAACGCAATGCCCCCGAATAAAGCAGCTATTATCGACAGCCAGACACCTCGTTGTCCCGTTAATCCAATTGGAACAACAAGCGCGGTGCCAAGTTCAAATAAAATGATTAAGGCAAACAATTGCCTTGGGTTAATTTTTGCATTATCCATTTCGTCCCAATCCTCCCTTCACTTTTTTCCCTTTTTCTCTAGTTCAGATATAAACGGTTTCAACCGCATGCCTGTATGACGGATGAAAGCATCCACCTTGACTTCTATCTTGATTTCAGAAAACGTCTGGCTCCAGTCTTTCTTCATTTCCTTCCAAGCTTTCGGATTTGCACGATTTACAGCTTCCCCAAAACCAAAAATATCGCTTTTCTCTTTCTGAACGGCTTTCACAGCCTGCAACACTTCTTTCTTTGTCTCCTTTACCCATTCTTCTTCCAGTTTTGTGATTTCCTCTGCCTTACTCAGATCCTTTGAACATTTCACCTCATTCACATTACCTTCTTCCTTTATATGAATATGAATGACCGGCTTCCCGGCAAGAACTTCCGCGTTAACCTTCGTATGGGAACGTATAATCTCAACTCCAATGGCTCCTTTTTTATCTTTACAATCAAGATCAATAATGGTGCTCTTCATTTTATTTCGAATCCATAAAGTCCCTCGTGCTTCATGTCCATCCAGCCAGCGTTTTAACTTCCCATCCTTGAAAAGGGCTATCCCTTTGATATTCACCTCGGCTGGCAGAGCCGTTTGTTCTATATTGGATTTCTTATTT
>DASWUO010000128.1:0-6981 GCA_036401615.1 Bacilli bacterium
TTCAATTTTCATTATAACGGTTCAGTGTCTCTTTGTCTTTAACCAAAGTATGCAAATTTATGTAAAGCGGGGAACCACGGGATGGGTTGGAAGGAAACAACGGGTTTCGAGCCTTTAGTGAAATACATCCGGAATAAGATACAAACCAGTCCACACCGGGCTATTTCCTTTCGCGACTTCATGGATTGTTGTCTATACCATGACCCTTACGGGTATTACATGAATTCCAGAACGAAGGTGGGAAAAGAAGGCGATTTCTACACCAGCTCCGCCATCGGCAATATTATGGGGGAAATTCTTGCCAAGTATATGGTCGATTTATTTGAACAAGATCCTAAGCAGAAGAAGCTTCTGTCCATTGTAGAATGGGGTGGGGGAACCGGCAGATTGGCCGGACAAATATTGGATGAGTTAAAGCACAAGTTCCCCGCCCACTATGCGATATTGGACTATACAATCATAGAGCAAAGTCCGTTCCATAAAACCCTTCAACGAGAGCTGTTGATAGAACATGAATCCAGGGTATGTTTCAAGTCCCCGGATGAATGGTTTGAGTCCGGCAGTAAGGAAGGATCCATGATTCTTTCGAATGAGTTGCTCGATGCTTTCCCCGTTCACAGGCTGCAGTTCATCCATCATTGCCTTCATGAAATTTATGTGGTGTGGGATGAACAGCATCAAGCATTCCGGGAGAAATTATTGCCCATGGAGAATGAGGAGCTAAATCAATATATCCTGGCTCAAGAGCTTGTTCTCCGGGAAGGGCAGATTTATGAAATCAATTTGGCCGCCTCTGAATGGATCAAGCAGATAGGTGATTGGATGAAATCAGGCCATGTGCTCACCATTGACTATGGGGATGTGTCCAAGGAGATTTATGCTGAACATCGAATGAACGGCACATTAATGTGTTATCGCAAGCACCAGGCACAAGATGACCCTTACCAGTATATTGGAGTGCAGGACATTACTGCGCACATTGATTTTTCAGCGCTTATCGCCGCAGGGGAGCAGGCAGGGTTTACAGGATACAGCTTACAGACGCAAAAAGATTTTTTAATAAAAGGCGGTATACTGGATAAGTTACAGGATCATCCTTCAGGAGATCCTTTTCATCCAATAGCCAAGAAGAATAGGGCGATCCGCCAAATTCTGGTCAGCGACCAGATGAGCGAACTATTTAAAGTGCTGGTACAAACCAGGTGATAACATAAAAAAAAGGAGCTGGGGTAATGAAACCCAGTTCCTTTTCTGCATTTTGGCTTTTTTAAGTGTAAAGAGGCATTTCGAAGAAAGACCAGTAAGTGATGCCGACAAAAGCAAGAATCATATACCCCCAGAACAGGAGCAGGTAGGTCCTCTCAGACAAGTTCATATATCCTAATAAGACGAATACAGCGGTTTGGAAAAAAAACAGCAAAGCCATCATTACCATATGCCCGGCTAAGGCCATAAGGCCGATCACGAGTGTCCAAAAGCCAAGAACCCGAAACATGCGCGCCACTTTATGCTACCCCCTTAATATTAAAACGACAAAGTACCTGTCAATTATTCATTATAGCCTTTGCATGAACCACTGTAAACGGGGATCCATGACAAATAAACAAACTTTCCGGAAGACCAATTTCAGAATATTCGTTATACCATGTATGAGTCCGAAAAAAAATGGCAATACCATTTAGTATGAAATAGATTCTATGAACTCTACCATGGGCATAGATTTAATTAAGCGTATGAATTTGTTTATTTGGGAGGTTTACCACATGTCAGCTATTAGACAAGACGCGTGGAGCGCAGATGATGATCTGATCTTAGCGGAAGTCACTTTAAGGCATATTCGTGAAGGAAGCACTCAACTATCGGCATTCGAAGAAGTAGGAGAGAGAATAGGCAGGACCTTTGCCGCTTGCGGCTTTAGGTGGAACAGCTTTGTGCGCAAGAAATATGAAGCGGTCATTCAGATCGCAAAAGCTCAACGGCAGAAAAGGCATCAAATCAAGAAACATACGGTATCCGCCAACTCTATTGCTTCCATCTCTGCATCGGACAATGAAGAAGGATCGGCCGGCATCAAATTTGATATTGCAGCGGAGGAGTCCATTTCTATAGAGGCGGTTATTCGGTTCTTAAGGCAATGGAAGGGGACCTATCAGGATTTAACCAGACATATTCGAGGGCTGGAGAAGGAATTGCGGGAGAAGAAAGAAGAATTAATGAAGATTAAAAGGGATAATGAGAGATTACACAAACAGGTTAATGAGGTGCAAACGGATCACCGGGTGGTTAATGATGATTATAAAGCCCTGATCCAAATCATGGATCGCGCCCGCAAAATGGCCTTCCTTGGTGAAGATGACGATGAGCATAAATCAAGATTCAAGATGGATGCCAACGGGAATCTGGAAAGAATATAGACAATTTATAAATAAGAACAAAGTCCCAACCTCTGTTGCAGTGGAATGGGATCTTTGTTTTTTTCAGCCCTCATGATATATTGGAAGTATATGAAAAGACATAAGCAGGTGAATGGAAATTGTCGGTAATAGTAGATTGGTTGATTCAGGTTTACGGTTATTTGGCGTTGTTTCCTTTCATCTCCTTTATCTTTTTTTGGTTTACCGCTTTTATATGGTACAAGGATAAGAAGAAATCGACGAAATGGGCTATGGACCTGACGGCCTTTCTGTTGTTTGGGACGGTTTCAAGTATGCTGGACGTTATTTTCCGAATAAGCTTTGGCGGGTTCTGGGTTGTATTATTAATCTTTCTTATAGCGGCAGGATTGGTAGGAAATTATCAAAACCGGCTGCATGGAGCCGTGGATTTGAAGAAATTAATTAAAATTATTTGGAGAATAGGCTTTCTGGTGCTTAGTTGTGTGTATTTCTTATTGTTGATCGTTGGAATTGTAAATCATATGTTAAGTTAGCATATGCGATTTTCGAAGAGAAGAAAGAGTGAAGTTGCGCAATATCATACGGGAGGGCCTAAATGAAGTTGGAAGTTTGTCACCTGAAGCAAAGTCAGCCCTTAACCGAAGATTATGTATCGCATTATACTACCGTACAGCCGTTATTTGATTACAATCCATGGGATGCGGAGGCTTGGGAGAGCCGGGTTCAGTGGTTAGATGACCCTCGTCACGAGCAAGCGGATCGATTGAAGTTAGTTGAACTTCTCCAAGATTATAATCAGGCCATTCATAATGCACCTGGGGCTATGGATAATATTGCTTCCTTGAGGGACGGGCAGACGCTTGCGGCGGTAGGGGGGCAGCAAGCAGGGTTGTTTACAGGCCCCCTGTATGTTATACATAAAGCTGTCACATTGATCCAAACGGCCAAGGAAGCCTCAATAAGATTGGGTCGAACGGTTGTGCCCGTTTTCTGGATTGCCGGGGAAGACCATGACTTGGATGAGGTCAACCATACTTATTATTTACACCCCAATCTCCATGTGCAGAAGATTAAGCTCGGTCATGCAACTGAATTTCGTGTTTCTGTTAGTCAATTGCTTGTAAGTTTAGAAGCATGGGAAGATGCGCTTAAACAACTCGATGAGTCACTTGCCGAAACCGAATTTAAGCCGGATTTGATGAAGAAGCTTCATCAATTCAGTTTGGAATGCGCAACACTTGTTGATTTTTTTGGATGTATTATGGCTTGGTTGTTTGGATCTTATGGGCTTGTACTTGTGAATTCTGATGATCCCATGCTTCGTCAAATCGAAGCTCCGTTATTTCGTAAGATGATACTGGAGAACGAACGCATCAACGAGGCTTTATTGGAAGGCCGGAACAAGGTCGAGGGGCTTAAGTTTGAGCCGCAGGCTGAAGTAGGTGAAAGCAATGCGAATTTATTTATATTTCATCAAGGGGAAAGGCTCTTGCTGCAACGGGAATCCGGCAGCTTCGTGAATAAGAAGAAGAATTTGTTCTTCAGTGAAATTGAATTATTGAAGATGGCGGAGGAATCGCCGCAAAGCTTCAGCAACAATGTAGTAACACGTCCGATGATGCAGGAGTTTGTCTTTCCCGTTCTATGTACGGTGTTGGGTCCCGGGGAAATTGCTTATTGGGGATTGACACGCGAGGCCTTTCACTTACTGGGCATGCGCATGCCTGTTATTGTGCCCAGGCTGCAATTCACCTTGGTTGAAGGGGGGATTGAGAAACAAATGCAGAAGTTTGGGCTTGTCTTTGCAGATGTGGTTAATGCTTACGGGCAGAAGAAGAAAGCCTGGCTGGATGAGCAGGATACACTGCAGTTGGAGCAGCGGTTTGCTGAGGTGAAGGAACAATTTACGGAGATGTATCGTCCTCTGCTGGAATTGGTGTCGGGCATTAACCCGGGGATAGGAAAGCTTGGTGAAACGAATATACAGAAGATTCTGGAACAGATCGATTTCCTGCAAGTCCGTTCCACGGATGCCTTTCAATCGCGGTTTGAAGTTGCCCTAAAGCAGCTTGAGCGTATTCGGTTGTCTATCATTCCGTTAGATAAGCCTCAGGAAAGAGTGTACAATATCTTTGCTTACTTAAATAAATACGGGCGAGCTTGGCTGGACGAGTTGTTAAATGAACCTATCGTGATCGATGGACAGCATCGTATTGTTAATTTGTAATAAATATAAAATTTAAAGGAGATAAATGTATCTATGAGCGTAAAAGAAAAGAGCATTATTACCGATATCAGCTTGGCGCCGGGGGGACATTTGAAGATTGACTGGGTTAAGGCCCATATGCCGGTATTGAATCGAATTCGCGAGCAATTCGAAGCGGAGCAGCCTTTCCGTGGGTTGAAGGTAGCCATCTCCCTTCACTTGGAAGCCAAAACGGCCTATCTCGCCAAGGTTGTACAGGCCGGCGGAGCAGAAGTCAGCATTACGGGAAGTAATCCGCTTTCTACCCAAGATGATGTGTGTGCCGCGTTGGTCGAGGACGGTATTACGGTTTTTGCCAAATATAATCCAAGTCCAAAGGAATATAGAGAGCTGGTTGTAAAGACACTTGAAACGGAACCTGATCTGATTATTGATGACGGCGGGGATTTGGTTTCTATCCTGCATTCGGAGAAACAGGATTTGCTGAAGAAGATCAGAGGCGGCGCTGAAGAGACCACAACGGGGGTACTAAGGCTTAAAGCGATGGAGAAAGAGGGAAAGCTGCAGTTCCCGATGATCGCCGTTAACGACGCTTTCTGCAAGTATTTATTCGATAACCGCTACGGCACAGGCCAATCCGTAGGGGATGGGATGAACCGGACTACAAACCTGGTGGTTGCCGGAAAAACAGTGGTTGTGGTAGGCTACGGTTGGTGCGGACGCGGCGTGGCACTTCGTGCAAAGGGTCTGGGTGCCAACATCATTGTAACGGAAGTGGACGCGATTAAAGCGGTTGAAGCTTATATGGATGGTTTTGCCGTCATGCCGATGGTGGAAGCAGCTAAAGTGGGCGATTATTTTGTGACAGTTACCGGGAATCGGGATGTTATTCGGGGCGAGCATTATAAGGTCATGAAGGATGGAGCAATTCTATCGAATGCCGGCCATTTCGACATTGAGGTGAATATTCCGGAGCTGGAAGCTATGTCTGAAGCTAAACGCACTGTGAGAAACAACATAGAAGAATTTAAGTTGAAGGATGGCCGCAAGATCTATTTGTTGGCTGAAGGCCGACTGGTTAATTTAGCCGCAGGCGATGGGCATCCCGCCGAAATCATGGATATGACCTTTGCCTTGCAGGCGATGTCCTTGAAATATGTGAATGATCTGTACCAAACCTTAGGCAATCGGGTGATTGATGTTCCTTATGAATTGGATGAGCAGGTGGCGCGATTTAAGTTAGAGGCGTTGAATATGTCGATTGACAGCCTGACTTCGGAGCAGAAGGAGTATTTGGATAGTTGGGCTGAGCATTGAGGGTGACTGCCATAATGAATTAGTTACATCCGGAATCGCACGATTTCCTAAAAAAGAAATGAAAATTCTAAAGGACTCCGATAAGGGGTTCTTTTCTAATTATTCTCCCAATTTTTGCAACTTTATGAATCAGAATAACGTTTAGGGTAAAGAGGTATGCAGATTAGCTGCAGTCACCGAAAACATCCATTATTAACGGGGGAATGGCCATGGAATTTTATGAAGCGGGTCCAAAAAGATTGAAGTATGGTTTAGCAGTTATTATGATTTTTATGATGGTAATGGTTGGTTTGTTGAGTGGTTGCAGTAAGTCGAATGATGCCAATGGAATGGCAAGTAAACAATCTGATCCTCAGGAAATGGCTGTGGCAGAGGACAGAGCATCGAATGAAATGAGCACATCCGATGCGCAGGTAACATCCGCTTCCAAGGAATTGAAAACAGAGTTTTCAGAATCAGTGGAAATGCCAAAAGCTAAAGAGCCGGAGAGTTCCGGATCCGCAGGGAGTTTGGAGCCGATAGAAGGATTCGAAGGCTTTAACAGAAAGTTGATCTATAAAGCGAATGTCTCACTGGAAGTCAAAGATTACGGAAAAGCCCAAAGCGCTGTCCGGGATTTAGTCGCTTTATCGGACGGTTATATTTTGCAGTTTTCGGATACGAAAACGACATATGAAAAGGGCGGTACTTTTGTTATAAAAGTACCAACGAACGGGTTTATGCCTTTTATCAGCAAATTGGCGGAGAAATATCCGGATTTGCAGCAAACGGTACAGGGTCAGGATGTTACGGAAGAGTATGTTGATTTAACTTCGCGATTAAAAGCCAAACAAGCGGTAGAAAGCAGATTGCTTGCTTTTATGGAGAAAGCGGACAAAGCGACAGACCTCTTAAATTTCTCCAACAACTTAGGTTCTGTCCAGGAGGAAATTGAACAAATCAAAGGCCGCATGCGCTATTTGGATCAGAATGTGGCGTTCTCCACAATTGAAATTCGAGTATATCAGCCGCTGGTTGAAAAAATTGTAAAGGAACAAGAGGTTGAAGGAACCGTGCTGGAAC
>DASWUO010000129.1:0-1776 GCA_036401615.1 Bacilli bacterium
AAAAGGATCATGAATGCAATTGTGATCGACGAAAGTATGGAGAGAACCAGAAAAAATAGTCTAAAAAACTGATTGAGGTTCTGATCCTTATCGGTTTTTTCTGTAGATTGTTTCATGATATCTCCTTCTTATCAAGATAGCAATATTACTCTTAAGTATATGGTGGCCCTTTGATTTATTCAAGATTTATGTAATGGAGTTTGACATTAACATCATGATTTAATCAGTTGACCTGATAGCATACTTTAATGATGTAAAAACTCGTAATGTAAATTGCATAGATTGCATAAAGATTTCCTCGTTATGGTCGACAATGCTATAATGGTGGGGCATTCTGTGTATAACCGAACTAGGCTTGAGAGAATCCTGACGTCTTTCTTTGTAACGAGTGTAAAAAAATAGCTCTAGAAAAGAGTGAAATAATATGAAATCATATGAAATTGATAACTTTTCTCTGGACAGTAATAAGAAGCATCCTAAGATAAAATTAATGACAATGAATTTATTGATTACCTTAGGTATTTTGACATTAGCAACACTATTGGCTTTCATATTTAGGTATGTCGGGGTTCATGAATCAAATATTATTATAGCCTATATCCTAGGTGTGTTGTTTGTAGCAAAACAGACAGAAGGATTTATTTATGGTATTGTTGCTTCTATTATCAGTGTTTTAACATTTAATTTCTTTTTTACTGAGCCTAATTATTCATTTTTCACCCATAGTCCTGATTACGTAATAACCTTTGTCACTATGCTCATAGCAGCACTTATCACAAGTACATTGACCACAAAAGCTAAACAAGAGGCAAGACTTTCATTTCTACGTGAGAAAAGGGCCAAAATATTATATCGGATAAGCAAGAGTCTGCTTAGAGTTAGAAGTATGAAGGAGATCGCAGAAGTTGGGGCCAAGGATATAGCCAATTTACTTAATCGCTCTGTTATTATAGCCACAGTTCATTTATCTGAAACATTAAGGGAACCTCACATTTATGCCTATAACCATGATGAACGGACGAATGTTTTCAAATCATTCATCGAAATATCAAAGATGTTTAGCACGATCCATTCGAAGGAAACCAGCACTGAGGGGATTTTTGATAATTTTGCTTATTATGTTCCAATTAAAGGTCAAAGTGGCATCCTTGGTGTGGTAGGAGTTTCCTGCGTTGACAATATTCTCTTATCGGATGAACATAAGACACTCTTAGAGGCGGTCACAACACAAATGGCTCTGGCTATGGAACGGGAGAGACTGTCGGAAGAACAGCAAAGTTCAAAAATAGAAGTGGAAAGCGAAAAACTTAAAGGAAATCTATTGCGGGCCATGTCACATGATTTAAGAACTCCGCTTACTGGAATTTTAGGTGCAACTGCCACTATACTTGATCATGACGAACTCCTTGAAAAAGAAGTGAAGAGAAACCTACTACAAGGTGTTTATGAGGATGCAAGCTGGCTTATACATTCGGTAGAAAACATATTAAGCATAACAAGGATGGATGAGGGAAGAATTGAGATAAAAAAGAATATGGAAGCGGTGGAGGAAGTGATTGCCGAAGCTGTATCAAGAATAAAAAAACTCACAACAAACCATAACATCAAGATCAGCATACCGGATGAATTAATTATCCTGCCGATGGATGGTATCCTCATTGAACAAGTTCTCATAAACCTGCTTGACAACGCGGTAAAATACACACCATTTCATTCTTTTATTGAAATAAAAGTGAGTATTAAAGATGATAAGGTCATATTTGAAGTGTCGGATAC
>DASWUO010000130.1:0-3023 GCA_036401615.1 Bacilli bacterium
ATGCACTCTTGGAGCGGCCATCTTGCCGGTTGGGCAGCGTTTATTGGCTTTTCCATCCTCGCGGCTTTGCTATATGCGGTGTTCTGCCATAAATTAAAGGGTCCGTTTCCGGGGATTTTGTATGGTTTGCTGTGGTGGGAAATGATGTTTTTATGGATTGGTCCTATGGCTGGTATGTTTAAACGGATCCCCCTTTTGGAAATAGACACCGCCCTCAGTGAATTATGTGTGTTTACCCTATGGGGCGTCTTTATAGGCTATACCCTTACCGTGGAATTTACGGACGAAAGAATCCGTGAGCCCAAGCCAATATAGTTGTTCTCAAACCGGGGAAACGTATGGTAAAATAGATAGGTTGAGAAGTTCAACCTATATTGTATAAACCAAGGTGGATGCCGATGCAAAGAATATTAATTATAAACGGGCCCAATTTAAACATGTTGGGACTGCGTGAGCCGGGAATATACGGGGCCGAAACCCTGGATGCCATTGAACAAAATCTTCGGTCGTTGGCACAAGAATTGGCCATAGAAGTCGATTTTTTTCAATCTAACCACGAAGGGGAGATTATAGACCGTATCCATCAAGCGCTCGGGAACAAGGACGGCATTGTAATCAATCCCGGAGCATTTACCCATTACAGCTATGCCATTAGGGATGCCTTTAGTGCTGTGAACATTCCACTGGTTGAAGTCCATCTCTCCAATATCCATAAACGGGAGTCGTTTCGCCACGTTTCGGTGATTTCTCCAATCGCGATAGGTCAGATTTGCGGATTTGGCGCCCATGGTTATGTTCTGGGTGTACTGGCCATCGTTCATCATTTACAGAAGACAGGTTGATATTATGGAAGCTAACCGTATTCGATTATTAAGAGTACTCCTGCAAGATCAGCATCTTGAAGCTTTGTTAGTAACTAATAGATTTAACCGCGCTTATATGACAGGGTTTACCGGATCTTCGGGCTGTGTATTGATTACCCTAGACAGGGCTTATCTATTTACGGATTTCCGTTACCGTTCCCAGGCCCCGCTTCAAGCCCGACACTATGAGGTGATTGAACATGGTCCGAAGGTTCTGGAATCGGTCAAGGCAACCTTGCAGGAATTAAAGATTGCCAGATTAGGTTTTGAGCAAAGCGATGTTAGTTTTGCATTGTATTCAATGATAGCCCAAGAGCTTGAGGGAATAATTCTTGTCCCTGTTTCCGATGTAGTAGAAGAGCTTCGAATGATTAAAAGCGTTGAGGAATTGCAGATTATGCAGGAAGCGGCTGATCTAGCGGACAGAACCTTTACACACATCTTATCTTTTCTCAGGCCGGGTATTCCGGAGAGGGACATTGCTTTAGAAATTGAATTTTTTATGCGTAAAGCAGGGGCTGCTTCTTCCTCCTTCGAAACCATTGTAGCCTCTGGAGAACGTTCAGCTTTGCCTCATGGCATTGCAAGTGATCGGTTGCTTGGTTCCAATGAGTTTGTAAAATTAGATTTTGGAGCGTATTATAAAGGATATTGTTCTGATATTACACGTACAATTATGCTAGGCAAACCAAGCAGCAAACATAAGGAAATTTATGATGTGGTGTTAGAAGCACAATTGAACGCACTTGAGAAAATTCAACCCGGCATGACGGGTCAACAAGCCGATGCCTTGACTAGAGATATCATTATATCTTATGGTTATGGTGATCACTTCGGACATGGCACCGGACATGGCTTGGGAATGGAAATTCATGAAGCCCCCCGCTTAACACGGACCAGCGATACGGTTTTAAAACCAGGAATGACCGTTACTGTAGAACCTGGTGTGTATATTCCTGATTTTGGCGGGGTGCGCATAGAGGATGATATTGTTATAACGGAAACTGGCCTTAGAATATTAACACAGTCAACAAAAGATTTTACGATTATTGATTAGACCATTCAACATGCAGCATTATTTGTTCTTCATCTCATGCAGCATAACTACCAGGAGGGAAATATTAGTGATTTCAGTAAACGATTTTAAAACCGGATTAACCATTGAAGTTGAAGGAAATATTTATACTGTATTGGATTTTCAACATGTAAAACCAGGTAAAGGCGCCGCCTTTGTAAGATCGAAGTTAAAGAATATCCGCAACGGCAACACTGTAGAGAAGACGTTTCGTGCAGGGGAGAATGTGGCTCGTGCCCTGGTAGAGAACCGTGAAATGCAGTATTTGTATGCAAGCAACGATGAGCATGCTTTCATGGATACAGAAACCTATGACCAATTTAACTTAATGGCCAGCCAACTAGAGTGGGAACTGAAATTTTTAAGAGAAAATATGCTTGTAGACATCATGAGCTACAACGGTGAAATACTTGGAGTAAGCTTGCCTAACAGTGTAGAGTTAAAGGTTAAAGAAACCGAGCCCGGAGTGAAGGGAAACACGGCACAAGGCGCGACTAAGAATGCTACATTGGAAACGGGTCATATTGTACAAGTTCCTTTGTTTATTAACGAAGGCGATTTGCTTATTATCGATACCCGCGAAGGCAAATACGTTTCAAGAGCTTAATGTATGTGTTTGCTATAGAGATTTATAATCCATGAAGTTAATCAATGGGAGTGTTCAATTTGTCTTTAGTAGTGATGAAATTTGGCGGAAGCTCTGTTGGGGATGCCGAACGTATTAAACGCGTTGCCAAACGTGTCGTGGATAAAAAGCTAGAAGGCCATAAATGCGTGGTCGTAGTTTCTGCTATGGGAGACACTACAGATGAATTAATAGATTTATCAAACCAACTGACAGCGAATCCGCCGGCTCGGGAAATGGATATGCTGCTAACAACCGGCGAACAAATCTCCATTGCTCTATTATCTATGGCTATTCATACTCTTGAGCACAAAGCAGTATCTTATACCGGATGGCAGGCTGGCATGTTCACAGAAAAGGTTCACGGAAAAGCCAGAATCACGGAAATTCAACCGAAACGAATTCTGGCCTCCTTGGATGAGGGTCACATTGTGATCGTTGCCGGATTCCAAGGAATGAG
>DASWUO010000131.1:0-1914 GCA_036401615.1 Bacilli bacterium
GCTCATAATAGGAAAATCCCAACTTCCGCAAATTTTGAAAGACAGAGAATTGAAGATCCCGCGCGGCTTTCTCCCGAATAATACGTTGCAGCACGTTGGAAATCATACTGGAAATGAACAATAGAATACAAATAACTCCAAAACTGAGCAGAAGGTATCCAAATAACCGATAATCCTCTTGAGGTAGAATCACATCAATAAAATATTGAATAAGCTTAGGAATTACCAATTCACTAGAGGTGAGCAACAGTCCACATAACACCAACCAAGCAACGAGCCAGCGGTATGGTTTCAAGTAAGAGATCGTCCACCAATAGATTTTAACTTTGCTCATATATTATCCCCTTGCACAGTAATTCATCGTTTCGCTCCTGAAAAATGTATTTTCGAAAATTATAACATAATTTCCAATACAATCGATATTTTACTGTTGTTTTTCACTTCATTTTTCTGGAATTATCGGAAGACTGTAATGGTATCATACATGCCAGGATTAGGCTAAACAAAACCATAGTCGATGCAATCGAATTATAATAGCTATACTGTCTTGATTAATTAGCTAAAATAATATAATATCTGTTTATACTAGCTAACAGGGGTGCAATAGATGAGGATTCCTTCGACAGAGGTACAAAATAATTTTGGAAAATACTTAAAATATGCAGAAGCAGACGAAGAAATCATCGTAACTAAAAAAGGAAAAGATGTCGCCAAAATTGTTCCCTGCCGTGACATGATCAAGGAAGGTGCTCAAGAGTACAGGACAAACAGTGATTGGGTTTCTTATGAAGAATTTCTGGAGTTGGTGGAGAACTCAGAACAACGGTTTGAGTTAATTGACGGTGTAATCTATAACTTAGCTTCTCCCTCATATAAACACCAATATGCTGTCCATGAACTGCAAGGGTCATTCTACAATTGGTTTAAGGGGAAACCATGTGTACCGCTCACCTCCCCGTTTGATGTTACTTTCATAAAGGAAGAAAACAACACCTGTGTCGCCCAACCGGATATTCTTGTAATCTGTGATAAGGAGAACATCGACCAGAACGGAAAATACAAAGGTACTCCCGCTCTTGTGGCAGAAGTCTTATCTTCTTCAACAAGAAGCAAGGATATGCTCAAGAAGCTTGATTTATATAAACAATGCGGAGTTAAGGAATATTGGATTGTTGATCCGATCAATGATTCGATTCTTGTTTATTCTCTAGCCGACGATGAAATTATAGATAGCAAATTCTATAAAAAAATCGATCATCATTCCGTACAATCTGCTCTATTCGAAGGGTTGGAAATCGCTTTAAAGGATATATTTGTTTGAAATTGCATTATAATTCATTCCAAGTACTTTAACGAATTAACCGTCTGCCGCTGCAGACGTGAAGGCGAAACCCTAATCAGCTTACTTGTTGTGTAACAGCTTTAGGCATGTCTATCTTGGCATCCATCGTACCGTCTTCCCTTAACTTCCATTCCACATTAATCGGGCCTAAAGGAGTAGAGATCGTTCCGCTGCATTGTGTAAGCCCACCTATTGCATTAGGTGAGAAAGAAATTCTTTCATATCCAGGCTCAAGCGGTCCAACTCCAAGCACATAGCGGCTGATCCACTGCGGAGGGGTGCTGGCCCAACTGTGGCAAAGACTCATACGATAGGATTCGTATGAAGTATAGGTGGTCTGCGAATCATGATAATCGGACTGCGGCGAAAGCACAACACTTTCCCAGAAGGTAGTGGCATCCTCGCTCAGCATTTTGCCCCAAACGGTCGAAATGACATGCCACGCTTGTTCATGTTTTCCATACTTCGAATAACACTCTGCCAGCCAAAATGCCGATATGGGCGTTAAAGGATCCTTCAGTTGATAAGCATCAAGGAATTCCATAGATCTGTTATTACTTACATAACCTCCA
>DASWUO010000132.1:0-7835 GCA_036401615.1 Bacilli bacterium
TAGTGAAGAAAGCCAATATTTACTTCGATGGCAAGGTTACAAGCAGGACAGTACTTTTTGCAGACGGTACTAAGAAAACCTTAGGCATCATGATGCCAGGCGAATATGAGTTCGGTACGGATGTCAAAGAAATCATGGAGATTATGGCAGGGGAGTTGAAAGTGCTGCTGCCAGGCAATCGGGAGTGGACAGCGATCAGCGGCAGCGGTGAGTTTGTTGTCCCGGCCAACGCCAAGTTTAAGCTTGATGTAAAGACGGTGACCGACTATTGCTGCTCGTATATCGCTGAGTAGTTGGAAGAGAAGAAGAAAAAACGGAGTGTCCTATAGGACACTCCGTTTTTTAAACGAATTAGAAAGTATAGACATGTTAATTAGTTTCAAAAAAGACCCTATTGCAAAGGTGGGAGAGATTATGAAGAGAATAAGGCCACAAAAGGAACCTATGCCCCAAAATGCTCTTGCTTTACCGGTGTCTCTTAAGATATAAGGTCGAAAAAGCAACTTATTTACCAAATAGCATCACTATTTTTTTACAGTATGGTCTAATTGCGAACTTATTAAGAATCGAGTGGGAAATACCCCTTTTCATTTGCCTGCGAAATAAGACACTAAATCTCTTGATCCATATGGGTTTCGATGTATTCTTCCAGCTTAAGGCGTACAAAAGGCGCGAGGCCGGCAAGAGAGCAACCATAGTGGAATAAGCCGTTCTGCGTGTAGACGCGCAGGATCTTTCCGGTTATCGGCGGGAGGTTCGCTCCCTGAGGGAAATGGATGACCAGAAACATATCTTCGGCGAGCGGGAATCTGGAAGTAATCTGCAGTCCGTTTTCGGATAGATTGTCCAGCGTACCTTCTATATTTTGCCCGGAAAAAGCCCCTTCTTGCTCCCATTGATAAACGGATAATTGCAATTTAATCCCCATCGGTAAACGGGCATCCCTGCGCCGTTCCCTGCTTGATTGGGCTGCCTTATCCTTGCTTAATTCTTGCTTCTTCTTGACTTGCAGATGGATCCACTCTTCATAACACTGAATCACGGAGGATAAATCCTCATGGCCCAGTCCTTTAACAGCCGCCATCTGAAAAATCGTTCTGGCTGCTTGCAGCATCGGGGTAGGCATCTTCATTGCGCCTGTTAAATCAGAAGACAAGTTTAAGTCCTTGAGCATCAGCTGCAGGGAAAATTGTTCACTAAAATCGCGGTCCAGAATGCGATTGCCTTTAAGCTCTGCCATCTTGCTGCCGGCGCCGCCTGCTAAAACAACTTCAATGAATTTCTCCATATCGATGCCTGCTTTGGCTGCAATGGACATTCCCTCAGTTAAAGCAACCATGTTGATGCCAACTATCGTGTTATGGGCAATTTTTGCTTGGGATCCTGAACCTGAGGAACCCATATGTAAGATTTTACTCCCTAGTGCTTTAAATGCATCGATATTTTCGTTCATCACTTCAACTTTGCCGCCAACCATAAAGGTAAGTGTGCCGCTGATTGCCGCAGGTTTACTTCCGGTTACCGGGGCATCAAGAAAGTCAACATAACGTGCTGCTAAATCGCTAGAGAGGCTTCGGCTCAAATCAGGGGATACTGTGCTGCAATCAATAATCGTTAATCCGGGGTGGACTCCATTCATAATCCCGTTTTTGCCGTAATATACCTGCTTAAGGGCATCATCGTCACTGATCATGGTAAACATTAAATTCACCGAACGAGCCACGTCAGCCGGAGTTCCGGCGACATCGGCACCCATCTTCATAAGATCTATAGTTTTGTCTGTGGTTCGATTAAAAACCGTGACTGGATAACCTTTGTTAATCAAGTTTTTGGCCATAGGTTTTCCCATGGTGCCTAATCCAATAAATCCAACCGTCTTCATTGAAAATTCACCTCTAGGCAAGTTTACCATATTAATGAAAGTCGGGCTACAGCATCTAAGGACAAGTAAACTTGATTTATGCTGACCAATTAAAGTATTCTAAAGTTAAACTTGAACCAAGAAAAAGGAGATTTCGACAGTGAGAAACAAACTGCAATTTGATTACAGCAAAGCCCTTCCATTCATTCAGCAGCATGAGGTGCATTACTTAGGAGACGCAATTACTTTGGCGCATGAACAATTACATAATCAGTCCGGCGCCGGCTCCGAATACTTGGGTTGGATTGACCTGCCGAAAGACTACGATAAGGCAGAATTTCAACGTATCCAACAAGCAGCTGAACAAATTCAAGCGAATTCCGATGCTTTAGTGGTCATTGGAATTGGCGGCTCTTATCTGGGAGCCAAAGCAGCTATCAGCATGCTGTCGCACTCTTTCTATAATGAGCTGCCGAGCGGCAAACGCGGGACGCCGGAGATTTATTACGCCGGAAATAATATAAGTTCTACCTATCTTACACATCTGCTGCAGCTGCTGGAAGGAAAGGACATCTCGGTTAATGTTATTTCCAAATCGGGGACTACCACAGAGCCGGCGATTGCTTTCCGGATGTTTCGCGGGCTGCTTGAGAAGAAATACGGCAAGGAAGGCGCCAAATCCAGAATATATGCAACTACCGACAAGGCCAAGGGGGCATTAAAGAAGCTTGCTGATGAGGAAGGTTACGAAACTTTTGTTATTCCCGATGATGTAGGTGGCCGTTATTCCGTGCTTACTGCGGTTGGTTTGCTGCCGATCGCCGTAGCCGGAGTGGATATTGACAGCATGATGCAAGGAGCAGCGGATGCTTCAGTGGAATACAGCAATCCGAATGTGCGTGAGAATTTAAGCTATCAGTATGCGGCAGTGCGTAATGCCCTGTACCGCAAGGGGAAAACCACCGAAATCCTGGTCAATTATGAGCCGTCTCTGCATTTCGTATCGGAGTGGTGGAAGCAGTTGTTCGGAGAGAGTGAAGGCAAGGACAGCAAAGGGATCTTTCCGGCGTCTGTGGATTTCTCCAGCGACCTCCACTCGATGGGCCAATATATTCAAGAGGGCATGCGCAACATATTCGAAACCGTGATCCAAATTGAACATTCCGCTGAGGAAATCATTATAGGGACTGATGCGGATAATTTGGACGGATTGAATTTCCTCTCCGGTAAAACGTTGGATTTTGTTAATAAGAAAGCTTTTCAAGGCACCATGCTCGCCCATACCGATGGCGGTGTGCCTAATTTAATCGTGACACTGCCGGAAAATTCGCCGTATTGGTTTGGCCACATGGTTTATTTCTTCGAGAAGGCTTGCGCTGTCAGCGGCTATTTGCTCGGGGTTAATCCGTTTGACCAGCCGGGGGTTGAGGCGTATAAGAAGAACATGTTTGCCCTGCTTGGCAAGCCGGGGTTTGAGAAAGAGAAGGCGGAGCTTGAATCGCGGTTGTAAGGAATCTATGCGGGAGCGGGATAGAATCATTGCGCTGGCGGCAGTGTTAAGGAAGTGTTTCGATTGATCGACTGCTATAAATCTGTAGGGACGATTGGCAGGCTTGAGATCGTTGTAAAAAAATCACGGTTTATCGGCTATGCTAAACAAGTGGTTTCGGAGGAACAAGCGGTTCAATTTATCGAGCAGGTGAAGAAAGAGCATTCTGGTGCAACTCACAATTGCTCAGCTTATCTGGTGGGTGAGCGGGATGAGTTCCAGAAGCAGTCGGACGATGGGGAACCGAGCGGCACAGCGGGCAGGCCTATTATGGAAGTGATCAAAAATAAGGGCTTAAGTCACATTGTTGTTGTGGTCACCCGATATTTCGGCGGCATTATGTTGGGAGCGGGCGGATTGGTTCGTGCTTACACCGAGACGGCTGCTGCCGGAATTGAGGCAGCCGGGGTGGTTCATCATATTCTGCATGAGGAAATATATGTGGAGATCGACTATACTTGGCTGGGTCGAATAGAGAATGAACTTCGGGTTCGGAAGGTCATGGTCGGGGACCATCAATTTACGGATAAAGTTATAGTAGCATGCCTGCCGTTAAGCAAGGAAGCCGATGGGTTTGTGGAGTGGATGACGGACTTGACTCAAGGCCAAGGTGCCATTCGCCGGGGATTTAAAAGGTACGTTGTTCATTCTCAGCCGCCTTGGCAGGAGTTAAGTTGAGGGTTCTTGAAGGCTGAATAATGAAAACTGAATACTTTCCCTTTATTTCACGTATAAGTAGGTGTAAGTGCTTTCGAAGCCAAGCGTATGCTTACGAAGCGAGTTTTCTTCGAAAAACTTTCAGGAGGTGAAACAAATGTCTTTATGGATCGTTTGGTTGATAGCCGGGCTGCTGTTGATTGTCGCGGAGATTACTACATTTACTTTTTATCTTCTATGGTTGGGGATTGGAGCATTGGTCGGCTGTGTGCTGGCATTGATCTTTCCGGATGCGTACGTTGTGCAAATCCTGGGAGCAAGCATTGCGGCTATTATTTTAACGTATTTTACAAAGCCTTTTATCCGAAATCGGATGGAGGGGTCCAAGGGCTATACAGATAAGTTTGAACTGCTTGTCGGCAAGCGCGGTGAGGTGAAGGAGGCCGTCCCTTTGGAAGGCTTGGGCATTGTGCTGGTAGGGAATGAAACTTGGAGTGCCGAGGCTAATGAATTTATTGAACAAGGGGAAACTATTGTTGTAACGGGCCGAAACAGTACGGTGTTGCAGGTTGCCAAATTGAGAGGAGACTAGAGAAGATGGGATTTGAGATCATTATTCTGATTGTCATTGTTATACTTGCAATTGTTATTGTCTCTATGTCGGTGAAGATTATTCCGCAGCAGGTGATCGGGGTAATGGAAAGATTGGGTAAGTTTCATAAAACGTTAACGCCGGGCTTGAACATTGTAATCCCGGTCATTGACCATGTGCGCAGATACCATGATTTGCGTATCCAGCAAGCAAATGTTCCACCGCAGACGGTGATTACCAAAGATAATGTACAGGTGCAGATTGATACCATTATTTTCTATCAAGTGGTGGGTCCCGAGCAAGCAACCTATGGAATTTCCGATTATGTTACCGGTGTTCGCAATATCAGCACGGCAACCATGCGGCAGATTATCGGCAAGATGGAGCTGGATGAAACCTTATCCGGCCGGGAGAAGATTTCCATGGATATCCGGGTAGCTCTTGACGAAGCAACGGAGAAGTGGGGTGTAAGGATCGAACGGGTTGAAGTCATCGACATTAAACCTCCGCTGGATATTCAAGAAGCGATGGATAAGCAGATGAAAGCCGAACGAACCAAGCGTGCGGTTATTCTTGAAGCCGAAGCGGCTAAACAAGATATGATCCTGCGGGCGGAAGGCGATAAGCAAAGTAAGATTCTTAAGGCCGAAGGGGATAAGGAAGCAAGGATCCGCCAAGCCGAGGGGTTGAAGGAGTCGCAGCAGCTTGAAGCAGAAGGACAGATGAAGGCGATCGAACTTGTGGCAAGTGCAGAACGGACCCGGATTGAACAGTTGATTGTAGCTGGTCTGAATGAGAATGTGTTGGCTTATAAATCTTTCGAAGCGTTAAAAGAAATTTCCCATGGATCGGCCAATAAGATCTTCATCCCTTCCACTGCTGTGGAAGCATTAGGCAGCATCGGCGCGATTGGTGAGATGTTTAAGGCGAAAGATGAGAAGAAGTAAATAACACAAAGAATGGAAAGAACCTTAATTGTCCAATTAGCCGCATGTGGTTGACCATCGCCATGCAGCACTACAACGCGCGCTGGAAGCTTCGCGCGTTGCGATGATATGCTCCTCCTTGTAGTAAACAGTTTTATTATTTAAACTGTCTATCACAAGGGGGAGTATATCATTTTATGGGAAATAAGGTTCTTTTTTATGAAATTAAATAGGCGCAGAGCAGCGAATTTGCTTGTTTAAAACAATTTTAGCTGTAAGCGGGAATGGACGGGTTACAGTAGAAATTTGCTTGTTATGAGGAGGTAGTCTGAGCTGCAAGCGGGAATAGTCGGGTTACAGTTACGATAATAGAGCATTACTTTGTGACAACAAGTATCTATAGTGAATAAAGTATTACTTTTTCCTCCAAACTATATTCGTGGAATCGTTGATTACCTTTACCCACGGGTTTAATCAACTTTTTGTCCAATAGTTTCCTTAGGACGGTACGGGCACCATCTTCTCCCACCTGCAAACAATAGCATGCATCCCTTAATCCGAGAGGCCGGTTCAACTTAAGAGAGAAACGCAGAATTTCCCGTTCGAACACAGATAATTCCGTGTAAGCAGTGCTTGAAGCACTGAATCTCCCAAGCAATTCGTAAACTGTCCGGTGACAGATCTCTGCTTTTTTCTCTAACTCATCCCAGGTAAAAGGCACATACTTGATTCCATACATGGCCATCGAGCGCATACGCATCCTTTCAAACATAAAACAATCCCTCGTAATATTCTCGGCATGAACCACAAAACCCTCGCTCTCAAAACCGAGGGCATGTTGATGTTCGTAAACGTCAATGTAGATCTTAACTCCGGAAATACTCATGATTTCATACTCCAAAGTTAGATTGTCAAATGATTTCAGTACCGGCCAGATTACTTCTTTCAGGAGCTTTTTTTCCCCTGTCAAATCCTTCTGTAATCGTTCTAATCTCGTACCGCTAGCCTGGCGGCATTGCTCCAACCAGAACCTGTGGTAGGCTTCCTCAAACATCATATTCCTCCTGTAAATTAATTTATAAAAAAGAAAAACGCCGTCTGCTCCAAAATGGAATCAAACGACGTGTGCTTCACGCAGTCTTGCTAATAGGATTACTATATCAGCAACAAGGAAGATTGTATAGAGTTTTTTTGGTAAAATTGTGTATCGAAAAATACCTTGCACTGATTTACTCAATAATAATTGTTACTCAACGATAATTGTTGCAATCATGTCTGGGTGGGGCTCGCAGAAGTATTCATAGGTTCCGGGTTTATCAAATTTGACTACTGCTGATGTATCCTTGGCGAGCATTCCGGTGTTGAACGAGCCGTCTGATGCAGTTGCTGTGTGTTTGACGGTATCTCGATTGGTAAAGGTAACTTCTGCTCCCGCTTGGATGGTAAGAGTGGCTGGAGAAAAGGCAAAGTCTTTGATTTCTACTTTTTTGTTGAGGATGGTTGGTGAGGTTGAAGGTTTGACGGTAGGTTTGGCCGTCGGTTTGACTGTTGGTTTTGTAGTAGGTTTGGTTGTCGGTTTAGGTGTCGCTTCATGGTTGTGTCCGCTCGGCGAGGGCTCGTCCGCAGGTTTGACGGCAGCAGGCGCGGATGTAGCTTGTGGGGCTTTAGTAGGTTCAGCGGTTGCAGGTTCAATAGTTGCCATTGGCGTTGTTGTTGGCGTAGAATTACCTTCACCTGTGGCATTATCGTTTTCCGGGGTCACTGTTGCCGGTTGCTCTGTTGCGGAAGGCTCCCCTTTATTATCGTTGGAGGAACAGCCTGCCAGGGCAATTAAACAAAATATAATAATGAGGAAGAGGTAGATTTTATTTGTTATATTCATAATGAATCACTCCTTGTTCTTAAGTGTAATCTTGAAGTCCGTTCTATAGGGTATACGTATAAATGCGTTAAACGGTTTTCTTTCACCATTTCATTCGCTGCAATACCCGAACGGTCCGTTCTATGATATCGGTTATTTGTTCTTTTGTTGTGCATAGAGGAAGCCAGTAGTATAGGGTGTCTCCCAACGGGCGAAGGATGAGGCCTTCCTTGAGGCCTTCCTGGAATATTTGCTGCCCCATGCGCTTTGCGGGGGGATAGCGGGTATTGGTCCGCTTATCGGCATAGAGGTCGAAGGCGCCGACCATCCCGAGCGTGCGGACGCCGCCGATGTGGTGCAAATGGCTAAGCTGCGCCGCCATTTGCACC
>DASWUO010000133.1:0-18915 GCA_036401615.1 Bacilli bacterium
GAAATCAGCGATTTCATGGCCACTCAGATCATGCCGGAAACGCCGATTCAAGCGACTATGATTCTTTTTCTGGGCATCGTCGTTATAGGTGTGAGGCTGGGACTTGAAACGATTGCCCGTACTGCGGAAATTTTCCTGCCATGGATCATCATGCTTTTCTTTATTATGGTTTTGTTCCTTTTGCCTGATATTCAGATAGAAAAAATACAGCCTGTTCTGGAAGAGGGGATCAAGCCTGTTTTACGTGCAAGCTACACTTTTGTTGCTATACCTTTCATGGAGCTTGCCGCTTTCTTAATGATTCTTCCTTATGTCAATGAAAAGCATAAATTAACAAAAAACTTTTATTTCGCGGCATGGATAGGTGGAATGGTCACCATCGTAACCACTGTTTTATGCATCCTGGTTTTAGGTGCTGAGGTCACAACAAGGAGCAGTTATGCCAGCTATGTTTTGGCTAAAAAAATCAGTATAGGCGACTTTCTGGAAAGATTGGAAGTCATTATTGCGATCATCTGGCTGCTGACGATTTTCTTTAAGCTTGCCATCTGTTTTTACGGGGTAGCCTTAGGTTTGGCCCAAATGCTTAAGCTTAAGGATTATCGCCCTTTGTTGTTGCCTTTGGCCATGATTTTGGTTGTGCTTTCCATAATTATCACTCCTAACGTTATCCATTATAACTTTTTTACAGCAAGAATTTGGCCGCTGCAGGATTTGGCGTTCGGCTGCTTATTGCCGTTGTTATTACTCAGTGTGGATGTCATTCGGAAGCGTAAGAAAAAGCTTATGAACAATAAATAAATTGAAAAAAACACCAAATGATTTGTTAAATAATTATTCCGCTGTTTACAAATAATCTAATGGATACAGAAAGGGGAGCCCCATAATGAAAGCGAAAGCCAATAAAAAGTTAACAGCAGTTCAAGAAGAGTATAAAGTACTCGCCAAAAAAAGGGAACCCCGCAGGCCTGTTGTGATGAATTGTTTACGTGCATTTATTGTAGGTGGGATTATCTGTACCATTGGACAGGGCATACAAGAAATTTTTATCCATTGGTTTGATTTTGACAAGATATCTGCCGGAAGTCCAACCGTAGCTGTTCTGATCCTAATCTCGGTTATCCTGACGAGCTTGGGTTTATACGACAAGATCGCCCAATGGGGAGGAGCTGGAGCGGCTGTACCGGTTACAGGCTTCGCCAATGCAATGGCCTCGGCAGCGATAGAACATCGCAGTGAGGGGTTAGTCTTGGGAGTGTCGGCAAAGATGTTTAAGCTCGCCGGATCGGTTATTGTATTTGGGACAGTCGCCGCTTTTATAATTGGAATACTGCATTTAATCTTTAACCCGAAGATGGGAGGAGGATTCTAGTGTTAAAAGGAAACCAGAGCTGGGTATTTGGCAACCGTCCTGTAATCACTTCAACTGCCACCATTGTAGGGCCTTGGGAAGGCAAGGGGCCGCTTGCTGCGGATTTCGATAAAATTCACGATGACTTATTAGATGGCCAGGTAAGCTGGGAGAAGGCTGAGAGAGCCATTATGGAAGAAGCCGCATCCTTGGTCATTGAAAAAGCGGGATTAACCAAAGAACAGGTGCAGTTCTATATCGGCGGAGATTTAATGGACCAAATCATAAGCAGCAGCTTTGCAGCAAGAACATTAGCTATACCCTATATCGGTGTCTTCGGAGCTTGCTCCACTTCAATGGAGAGTCTTGCTCTGGCCTCCATGATCGTGAATTCCGGTTCGGCGGAACATGTCTTATCCGGCACCTGCAGCCACAATTCAAGTGTGGAGAAACAATTTCGTTATCCTACAGAGTATGGGTCACAGAAACCGGCAACCGCCCAATTTACAGTAACAGGGGCTGGCGCAGCTATAGTTTCCAAGAAAGGCAAGGGCCCGATCGTCACATCAGCAACCATGGGGCGGGTTATCGATATGGGAATCAAAGATCCCTTCAACATGGGAGCGGCAATGGCTCCCGCTGCGGTAGATACAATACAGGCCCACTTTCGTGATTTACAAATTTCACCATCCCATTATGATTTAATCCTCACTGGAGATTTGGCAAAAGTCGGCTATCAGATTGCCAAGGATTTATTCGCTAAGCATAACTTTCCAATAGTTCAAACGAGATACAATGATTGCGGGAAAATGATATTTGATACAGACAAACAACCTGTCCAAGCAGGGGGCAGCGGCTGTGCCTGTTCAGCTGTAGTCACTTATGGCCATATTATGAAGCAGCTGCAAAAAGGTGAGCTAAGAAGAGTCTTGGTTGTAGCAACCGGGGCACTGATGTCTCCCATCTCTTATCAACAAGGTGAAACGATTCCATGCATCGCACATGCCGTCTCGATAGAAAGCGGGGTACTTTGATTATGTATATTCAATATTTATGGGCATTTGTTATCGGCGGAGGTATTTGTATTATTGGGCAGCTATGTTTTGACGTGTTCAAATTAACTCCAGCCCACACCATGACCTTACTTGTAGTAACAGGTGCTGTCATCGATGGATTGGGGTGGTACGATCCCTTTATCAGCTTTGCCGGGGCTGGCGCATCGGTGCCAATAACCAGCTTTGGCAATGCCCTTGTCCATGGTGCTCTGGAGGAGCTTGAGAATAAGGGATGGATAGGCATCATTACCGGTATATTTAAAGTGACCAGTGCCGGCATCTCGGCAGCGATCATTTTTTCCTTTTTTGCCGCATTATTATTTCGCCCCAAAGGATAAAATGTACACAATATTGCAAGAAATAATAAGGAAGACCGGTTTTTATATCTTATTTACATGTGTTATAATTATGGTTAGAAAAATTTTCCGTAAATATAACTTGAGGAGTAAACTATGGTTTCAGAACATTATAAGCTTAACGTGATCGATCCAAAGTTAGAACCGTTTGTTACAGAACTTTATCGGCAGCATCGGGAAAGAGCGGCTAATATTGATTGGAGCTATCATGAATTTATTCCTTGGGAATTAGGTCGTTCCGTTATTGATCATCCCTGGAGTATTGAACAGAGAAAATTACCGGAGCCGATTTACCTGGCAGTAGAAACTTCTTTATTAACCGAAGTGAACCTGCCTTTCTTCTATCATCATCTGGCAACTACTTTTAAGGGATCCCTCCAAGTGTTACAGGATTTCGTCCACACATGGGTATCGGAAGAGGACCAGCACTCCTCACTTCTGGAAACGTATTTAATTATCACAAGAAATGCGAATCCCCACGAACTGCACAGACTAAGAAAGATTGTTGTTGAAGGCGGCTATTTTCCTGACTTTGATACGGCCATGGAAACGATGGTATATACAGCCGTACAAGAATTGGCCACCATGGTGTTTTATAATAATGTAGCCAAGACTGCGAATGAATATGATAAGAATTTATCAGCCCTTTTACGCAGGATTTCCAAAGATGAATCCCTTCACTTTGCCTTTTACAGGGATGCAGTGAAAGCTTATTTATCCATCGATCATAATTTTGTGTACTATGTACATAAAGCCATGACCAGTTTTGCCATGCCGGGAACAGACATGCCTAATTTCCGTGATAGGATGGACATTATTGCCAAGGATGCGAACTATGGTCCGGTCTCGTACTTCAATCAGGTATTTGAACACCTGGTTATCCAATGCTGGGGTGTGGATAAGCTGCAACCCAGCCGTCCTGATGCGGAAAAAGCCAAACAAGATTTATTGGGCTATTATGTTAAACTCAAACGAATAAGTGAGCGGTTAGCTGCAAAAGGCATTAGTTAATTATCCTTGGAAACTTAACTTTCACCTTATTTAATGATGTTAACAATATTATAATAATGGGGGTATTTGGAATGAAATTATTAACCATATTGAAAGAAAACAGCAGCAGATTAGGGGTAAAAACCGATTTGGGCATATTGGACATAACGGCAGCCTTAAATTTCTTTCCGGGGGACGACAACCTTCCCAGAACTATAATGGAGGTTATAGAAGGTGGAGATATTGCAGTTGCTGCCTTGCAATCTTACATAAATCAAGTTTTTTATATGAATAACTCTGATAAATCAGCTTATCTTTATAAAGAGGATAATGTTGAGTTTGGACCGTGTGTAACCCACCCTAATAAAATAATTTGTGTCGGGTTGAATTACCGCAAACATGCGGAAGAAACCGGCGCCAAAATTCCGGAATACCCGATTTTATTTAATAAATTCAATAATACCTTGTCAGGATCAGGTTGGGATATCCCGCTTCCGAAAGTGTCGGAGAAGGTTGATTATGAAGCTGAGCTTGTTATTGTGATTGGCAAGAAAGCCAAGTATATTTCTAAAGAAGCTGCTCTGAGCCACGTATTTGGATATTGCAATGTAAATGATTTATCTGCCCGTGATCTTCAATTGAGAACAAACCAATGGCTTTTAGGTAAGAGCTGTGATGGATTCAGCCCTTTAGGACCTTATCTTGTAACGGCAGATGAAGTGGGTGACCCCAATAATCTGGAAATCAAGAGTATCGTAAATGGGGAAATTCGTCAGTCCTCCCATACCTCGGACATGATCTTCCATTGCGATGAAATTGTCAGTTACATTTCCCGCCATATGACATTGGTTCCTGGAGATATTATCCTCACTGGAACACCGGAAGGTGTTATCTTGGGGTATCCTGAAGATAAGCAAATATGGCTTAAGGATGGGGACATAGTAACTATAGAAATTGAGAAGTTAGGAACCTTGACGAACCGGATGGTTCATGAGCATTAATTAGGATTCTAATCCAAGGAGATTTATATATGACCAATAGCATATACGAAATAGGCGTTACTTCGAAAACGGGTCAACCGCATAATTTAAATGAATACAAAGGTTATGTTTTATTATTTGTGAATGTTGCCTCGAGATGTGGATTCACACCGCAATATGAAGGATTGGAAAATTTAAATAAAACATACAGGGATAAAGGGTTGCGTATCTTGGGCATACCCTCCAATGATTTTGGCGGTCAAGAACCGGGATCGATGCAGGAAATTCAGGAATTTTGTACTCTGAATTATGGAGTTACCTTTGATTTATTAGGCAAAGAACACATCATCGGGGAAGATAAACACCCTTTATATGTCTTTCTTACTTCCCATGCTGACCCTAAGGAAGATGTGAGATGGAATTTTGAAAAGTTTCTTGTTTCCAAAGAGGGTCATGTACTTAACCGCTTTTCCAGTAAAGTAGCTCCAGATGATGCAGAACTTATTAACCAAATTGAGCGATCATTATAACGGGGTGAATCCATGTCAACAGAGCTTTTTAAAGTAGGAGACATAGTTAAGGCCAGCTATAAATCCGGTGAATACATCGGGGAGATTGTTCAATACTCCGAGCCTAAAGCAGTCGTCAAAATTTTAGCTGTACTTAAACATCCGGAGCAAGGGGATCTCCATCATCCGATGGAGGTAGATGTCCCTATGTTTCACCAGAGAAGGGCTCTTGCTTTTCAAGAAAGAGCATTAATTCCCCTATCTTCAATTCAGCTTTATCCTTACCAAGTGCCTGGCTACAACACGTCTTTGAAAGAAGCGCTTGAAACCGAGATGGCATTATTGCACAAAACAGAACTGTGGGCGAGAAGATGCCAAGAAGAGTTGGCTTCTTTGCAGCAGGAATATTTCTAAAATAATACATTGATCTTAACAAGATGAATGCGTTATACTATATATGAAAATAATTTTCGTATATATTTATAAATGCAAAGAAAATATTTTCTTGGAGGGCGGGTTTATGTCTAAGATTCATCAATCTGGAATTCTCAAAGCTATACGGGAGGCCAGCAACAGTCTTCATACCAAAGAACGTTTGTTGGCTGAGTATATTATTGCCTATCCTGAACAGGTGACACTTCTTGGTATTACGGAACTGGCAAGAGAATGCGGTACCAGCTCCGCCACGATTTCACGTTTCTGCAAACTGTTTCAATTTCAGGGATTTCAGGATTTTAAAATGAAGCTTGGAGCAGAAATTGCCCGAAAACCGTCATCTCCATCCTATCAAGATATTGTGGCCGGCAATTCCCTGCATAGTATTGTTACTGCTATGGAATCGAATCATTTGCAATCCATATCGGATACCACCAAATTACTTGATATGAAATCGTTACAACGGGCATTGGACTCTTTGAGAAGCGCCCGCAGAATCGATCTTTACGGAGTAGCGACCTCCGGTGTAGTAGCAACAGACTTCCACCAAAAGTTAATTAGAATAGGTCTTCAAGCGAATGTTTATTCCGATCCCCATATGCAAATCACCTCCGCATCTAGTTTAACTAAAGAAGACGTAGTATTTGCCATTTCTTATTCAGGTGAAACTTTAGAAATTATAGATGCCTTGTCGTGCGCTAAAACCCAAGGCGCAGCAACGATTAGCCTGACGAAATTCGGATCCAATACACTCTCCGGCACAGCGGATATTAATTTATTCACCTCTACCTTGGAGGAAGGCATGAGAAGGGGGGATATGGCTTCAAGAATAGCCCAACTTCACATCATCGATATTCTTTTTATCGGCTTGGTAAGTCATGATTTTCCTAAATTTGTGCCCAGATTGGAACAATCTTATCAAATGGTCACCAAATATCGAAAAGTGAAAAGAAAGGGTTCATTATGATACAGCTTATATTTGAAAATAGGGAACAGATCCAACAAGAAGCAGCTGAACGGGTCCTGGCAATGCTTCAGGAACATCCAACGGCTATATTGGGTTTGGCAACCGGGAGCACTCCGGTAGGGATATATCAAGAGATCGTTAAATTGTATACCCAAGGGTTAATTAGTTTCAAGAAAGCTACGACCTTTAATCTGGATGAATACATTGGCCTTCCCGAAACACACCCCCAAAGCTATCATACCTATATGAAGAGAAATCTCTTCGACCATATAGATCTGCCTGTCGAACAAGCCTACATCCCGAACGGCAATGCACCCGATTTAATGGAAGAATGTTTAAGATATGACGAGCTTATTAACAAAGCGAATCAAATGGATTTGCAAATCCTTGGTCTGGGACATAATGGGCATATTGGATTTAATGAACCGGCTGATTCTTTGACGAACGGTACCCATATTGTTGAATTGCGGGAACAAACCCGTTTAGCGAATGCCAGATTTTTCCATACATTAGACGAAGTGCCGACTCATGCCATAACCATGGGTATGGGTTCCATATTGAAAGCCAAATCAATATTATTGGTCGTGTATGGTGAGGAGAAGGCGGAAGTGGCTTTTAAGGCTTTAACCGGTCCCATACAGACGGAGCTTCCGGCATCTCTGCTGCAGATTCATCCTAACTTGACCGTACTTATGGATAAGGAAGCAGGGAGGCTATTTAATGATTGAGGAGAAGAGCAAGGCTACACTTATATATAATGCGAAAATTGTATTGCAGCAAGAAATCATAGAGAATGGGTATGTCCTGATAGAAAAAGGATGTATTGCTTGTATAGGGACCAAGGAAGCTTATGAGACGGATCATGTAAGGGCTGGACCGGCTGAACAGATTTTTAATGGTTTGGTCGTTGATGCCCAAGAAGGATGGCTCCTTCCTGGGTTTATTGACATTCATGTGCATGGTGGAAATGGCAGTGATTTTATGGAGGCCGGTATATCAAGTCTGGACCAAATAACCCAATTTCATGGGAGGCACGGGACTACCGCCATGCTTGCCACTACAGTTACAGCCTCTAAACAAGATATAGAACAGGTGTTAAGCGCGGTACATCAATATCAACAAACACCTATGCCCAATGCCCAATTGTTTGGAGTTCATTTAGAAGGACCATTCCTAAGCCCGAAATGGCCCGGAGCACAGAATCCCGCCTATATTGTAAAGCCCAATTTAGAATGGATGGATAAGTGGATCGGGCAATATCCGGATCTTATTCGAATGGTTACTTTGGCCCCTGAAACAGATGGAGCCATGGAATTAATCCGCTTGTTGCATCAGCACCGTATAATTCCAGCCTGCGGCCATTCAGATGCAAATTACAAGACCATGCTGGAGGCTCAAGAAAACGGCTTGTGCCATGCCGTACATACCTTTAATGCAATGACGCCCCTGCATCACAGAGAACCGGGCACGGTAGGGGCCATTTTAACAACAGATTCTATAAGTGCGGAAGTGATTGCCGATGGACATCATGTTCATCCAGCGGTGATTAGGATGATGTCCAAACTTAAAACAGCTCAAAATATGATATTAATTACAGATGCGATATCTGCAGCAGGTTTGGGTGATGGTGATTACGAACTAGGCGGATTGAAAGTTTATGTGAAGGAAGGTACTGCCCGGTTAAAATCTACAAACAGCCTTGCAGGCAGCACATTAACAATGATTCAAGCGTTCAAATATATGGTGCAGCAGGTTGGGTTAAGCATAAGCCAAGCAAGTGAAATGGCTAGCGGAAATCCTGCCAAATTACTGGGAATAGATTCTATGACTGGAAGCATTGCAGCAGGAAAACAAGCTGATCTTGTATTTGTATCGACTAATTTTGATATATGTCATGTTTGGGTAAAAGGGAAGATGATCCACTAAGGAACAACCGAATAATTATTGAAGGTTATTATTGCTTAAACAAGATCAGTGGACAAATGTCTATTTTTCATCCTCGTAGGTGGATGCCGTGCTTAAGCAGGGTTGAGTCCCATAGACTGTTGGTGTATAGCGAACTTAACCCACGGAGGTGCAAAATTCTTGGAATATGGAAATGCCATAAAACCTGCTTATACACCCTTGATGATGACTCAGCCCGCAATGGAAAACACCTTTTATCCTCCCCAATACGCTGCTGTTAATGCTTGTCATCCGGCTATGCCCCATGCAACCGGGGGAACTCATGAAGTATTAGTCCTGTTCATATTATTAGTGATCATTCTGCGCTCGTTTTGTTGAAATAGAAATGAAGAAAACCCGTCAGTTATGACGGGTTTTCTGTTTTTATCCTGGAAAGAATTTTTTTATTGACGAAAGCTTGGTTGTTGTTGTTGTTGTTGCTGGTATCCAGATTGTCCGAATTGTGCGCCTGCGAAGGAAATTGTGCTGCTGATAGTTTGTTCAAGTTGATTGCAAACTTGGGAAACCTGTTGCAATTTCTGAATAACTTGTTGGTGACCTTGGATAGATTGTTGGATTTGTTGAACGGTTTGACGCTCTCTTTGGGACAACTCATCTAAACGTTGTACATTTTGTTGTTCTTGCTGCAGCATCTGTTGGTAAATTTGGTTGGATTGTTGGGTTTGTTGAGCAAGCTGCTGCACCAATTGTTGACACTGATTGATTTGTTGGTTGATTTGTTGTAAGTTTTGCATGTGGATTCTCCTCAAGTTTTATTTTTTTACCATGGATTATTGTGTTCAGAAGCAAGCCATTGTATTACTAATTTTGGATGTAAATTATGGTAAATAATTCGGTTGTTTCAATGCCAGTCATTACGGGTAATATCCTATATAGACATTTGGAATGAAAGCCGGCCTATCTCATTTTATGGGATTATGGATACGGTTTACTCTACTGTCATAAATTTTACATATCTTATGGGAATTTTCTATTGTATTCTTTATTTAAGGAACCTCCTGTTTCAGGAAGGGGGTGATAGAGTGCATAAGAAATTTATTATTATCGTATTGGCTTTAACACTCATGCTATCCGTTCCTTACATGGCGCATGGAGCTTCAATGGGTGAAATAACGAGTGGTGTGAATTTCAGGTCAGCGCCTTCTGTAGATAGCCGGATTTATAGACTATTGTCCAAGGGAACTGATGTAACCGTTTTATCCGAGGTGAACAGCTATTGGGTAAAAATCAGGGCTGGAAGTCAAACAGGCTATGTTTCTACAAACTATGTGGATTATAAGTCAACCTCAACAAAAGCAGATTCGATATTATCTTATGGCAAAAGGTTCCTTGGCACACCTTATTTATTCGGTGCAAGACCCTATGCGGTATCCCACAAATTTGATTGCTCTTCTTTTACTCAATATGTATTTGCTCACTATGGCATTTCCTTGCCGCGCGTATCCCGGGATCAAGCAAAAAGAGGACATTATGTTTCCAAAAGTAATCTTCGTAAAGGTGATTTAGTATTTTTCTACGTGGGAAACAACAGCAGCAGAATCGGCCATGTCGGTATCTATGCCGGAAACGGCCAAATGCTCCATACATATGGCGATGGGGGAGTAAAGTTTACACCAATTAATCGAGATTATTGGGAAGATCGTTACATGACGGCACGACGTGTCATCAATTAACGAAACCAGGGAAGGGCTTAATGAGCCTTCCTTTTTTAATTATACAAAAGTACCATGACTAGGGGGGTTATGATCTAGCTGGGCTACACCAAAAGCCTTATTAGACCAGAGAATATTGTTGACCATTTCCACTTCATTCTCATGGCAATGAACAAGAAGAATCACTTCTGTTTTACTCGAAGTGTTTTCCTTGTGAACCCTTCGTTTATTCATGATCCTATCAATTGTGTATCCTATGGCAAAACCCGCTACTGAAGCAAGAAGCCCGCAAAGTACCGGACCCCATACCAAAACAAATCCATAGGTAACTCCGAGTACCATGCCAACGGTTGCAAATACGGCGGCGAGATCGAACAGACTAACACCATCGGAACGATGGATGGTATCCATGTTTAAAGCCCGTTCCGTTCTTCGATTCAGGGGTACGGCTAATAACCTGTCCTTGCCAATTCCCTTTTCTTCTAAAGCGGTCACTGCTAATTCTAAATAAATGGAATGATCAAACGTCGAAAAAACATACATTCTACTACCTCCACTAATTCAGGGGCATAACAAAATTTTCATTCTGGTATCCTTTTTTTAAGAAGCTGGCCTGCTCACTTTCAAAAACTTTATTAAACTCAACCGTATTAATATAAGCATCATAGATAGAAAACATGTAAATGGAAGGCATAAACAATAACCAGTGGACATCAAGAACTTTGGTTGCCTTGCTGAAATCACCCAGCAGTGTATAATGAAATCCTTGAATTAAATGGGAATAATAAGCAATGGCTATCCACCAGATAAGGATAAAGAAGGCCGTAGGAATCCGGTGAATTAATAACTGCCCTGTACCTGGCATTAATGCGGACCATATCGCGGAATTCCAAGGTTTTCTTTTGTCAAGATAGTTAAATTCCAACACGTTCATTTTGAAAGCCGAAATGGGAGCTCCTTCTCTTCTGGCTAACGTAAACAAATTGTTTGAATCTACGGTAGTCCGGTAACTATCCCATATAGCAAACACAAAAACGGAGGTGTACAGTAAATACCACCTTAAGTCAATGGTTTGTTTGGCCAGCTCAAATTGGCCTGTAAAGCTGTAGTACATGGATAAGTTAACCTCAGCTTTAATGTTGATGACCATTTCCCATAAGATTAATAAATATCCCCTTATATATTTGTGCAGCAGAAGATGGCCAAATCCGGGGAAGGCAAAGGACCAGAAAGCCATGATCGCGGGATGCCTTAAGTGAAGGGAGTTTGTACCGACAACACTCATTATTGCCTGAGGCCTTCTTGTTTTATCGGGGTTAGACATAAGTATAACTCCTTGCTTAGGACTATTGATATTGCTTGCTTGGGAAATTACATCACGATAATTTTCCCTATATTACAAGATATATACATAGAAAAAATAACCTATATGTTCTTCTTCTCAAGAAGGAATCATACAGGTTATAGTCTTTGTAATTATACCGAGGGTTTATCCACCCATGCATCTGTATCATATCCCCGGGCTTCCCAATAGCCGATATGATCTTCCTCGATAAGTTCTATGGACTGAAGCCATTTTACTGATTTATAAGCATACATTTTAGGGACAATTAATTTTACCGGGCCGCCATAGTCCTGTGGAATTTCCTTGCCATCCAACAAAACAGCCAACATCACATCATCCATCGCAGCTTGTTCCAGACTTAAAGTATCAGTATACACACCATCGCCTGAATAAAATTTAACGAATTTCGCTTTCTTCTGGACACCGGCCAGCTTAAGAAATGCAGAAAGGGGAATGCCTTCCCATGTTAGTTTGTAGACGGACCACCCTGTAACACAATGAAAATCACTGACCTGCACTTTTCTATGGATATTAATAAAGCTCTGCCAATCCAACTGCATTGGATGATCAACCAATCCCGCGACTCCAAACTTCCATTTGTCCGAAGAGAAAGAGGGGATGGGGGTAACTGTGTATATTCGAAAATTTCCCTGGTATCCGCCTCCGATTGGAATAAGAGAATCTGCCATAGGACTGGGTGGAGGGAGCATACGATTTCCGCTTTCTGTAAGCAGCTTATCCAACGGAGGGGTAATGGTCGTAAAGTTACTCCTTAACCAACGATACAAGGAAGGACCAATGGCTGCCAGCAGAACCAGAGCTATGGACCATCGGATAAAAACGCGCCGGGTATATAATAAATCCGTTAAGCTTCTTTCCTGCGGTGTTTCTCCGGTATAATCCACCTTTTTCCGGCGGGCAGGGCTCTTCAGCCAACGGATTCTTGTAATAGAATGATAAATGGCATAAGGGACACCCACGAAGGTGAATAAGTCATGGATCAGCAGGGCGGCATTGTTCCAACTGGGCGGAAAACTGCGAAGCTGCCAAAGCACGATACCCGAGAGGCTCCATCCCAACAAAATAAATAAAACAATTCCCAAATTCCAACGTTGGCCAAGCTTACCTTTTAGTTGCTTCAGGTGCTTAAAAATTAAAGGAATATAGAGGAGAATTAAGAAGATGGAAAGAACACCCAGATAAATATGCACATCCTTTACAATAACACGAATGGCGCCCAAAGTCCGAAACGCCGGCACGTACAGCAAGATGCCCGTAATCGTTAGAAGGAGGATCGTTACCGCATTCCATGCGTGAATTTTATTAAGCTTCTTACCGTAAGATTTCGTAAGCCACTCCCGCCAATGCTCCATATGCAAAATTTCCTCCTTCATTGATATATCCTTACTATCCATTATAAACATAACGATGAATATATGTAACAAACAAAACCACTGATTAGGATTGAGGTGTGTTTCTATGTTAAAATAGGATCAACCAGGAAGAGTAGAAAGGAAGAATTAAAGCATGCGTCTAGGTGTTGTTTCAGACACCCACATGTACAATTATGCTCAACAGCTGCCTAAAGCGCTGGTGAAAGGTTTGCAGGGCGTAGAATTAATTATACATGCGGGGGACTGGGTTGGTGTAAACATTGCCACTCTATTTGAACAAATTGCTCCTGTTGAAGGAGTCGCGGGAAATAATGACGGGGAAGAAATCATTCAGAGATTTGGACGCAAGAAGCTGTTAACCTTATCAGGTTTCAAGATTGGTTTGGTTCACGGCGACGGCTATAAGAAAACAACGGAAATGAGAGCTTTTGATGCTTTTCATAAAGATAAACCCGATATGATCCTGTTTGGTCATTCCCACACACCGTTTGCTGAATATCATCAAGGCGTATTTATGTTTAATCCGGGTTCACCCACCGACAAGAGAAAAGAACCCCAATATTCCTATGGGATTGTGGATCTCGATAAGACCATTTCTGCGCGGCACTTTTATTATAGTGATAAACAATAATTTATAGAGGAGACCTGAACATGACCCAATGGAAAGAAATCACCTCCATTCAGGAATGGAAAGAAGCTATGGAGAAATCCGTAAATCACTCATTTGTTATTCTAAAGCACAGCACAGCCTGCCCTGTTAGTTTTAATGCATTGAAGGAATATGAACAGTACTTGGCCAAGGATCCAAACACGGAAGCAGATTATCTGTTAGTGAAAGTGATTGAATCCCGACCGGTTTCCAATCAAATCGCTGAAGATCTTGGAGTGAAACACGCCTCGCCGCAAGTGATTTATGTAAAACATAAAGATAATTATTGGAATGCCTCCCATTATGCTATTACCGAAGAGCACTTAACCGCAGTATTGAACTAAGAATGTTATTCCACCTTAGTTGACGCTGGAGGCAGTGGCCTGTCTGGAAGACTATTCATGTAAGCATCGGAAAGTTCCAACAACTGGTGGACGCGATTGAAATCATCCTCATATTTCTCAATTTGATCTGTGGAGGAATGATCATCCAGCCTAATCCCCATCCCATCTTTAAACCCTTCTCCTGGAATGAACATGATCTGATCATTAATAAAACTGCCGGTAGGCAGATAGAATCTTTCACCCAACAAATTATGGCGATGGTTAAACAAATCTTGACCGAAATGAATGTGATTGTCCAAGGATAAACCAATTAGATTGGCAAGGGTGGGCATCACATCCACCTGGCCGCCCAAGTTATCGTTGACCTCGGTATTCTTCACACCAGGTATTCTGATAAACAAAGGAATGTTAAAAATTTCATCGCGGGTATATTCTCTGCCGAGCAACTCTGCCAATAACAGTTTATCTTCTTTATAGATGGTCATGGGAATCCCAAAGTGATCACCATAGATTACTATAATGCTGTCATCCCAAATGCCGTTAGCTTTTAATTCATCTATAAATTGCCCTAATGCAGAGTCAGCATAATTCGTGGCTTCGATGTAATCTCCAATAAGCGTATCTTCATAGTTCCCAGGTACTTTTATTTTGATCTTTTCCGCGGAAATTTTAAAAGGTCCATGGCTTGACATAGCAATGAGGTGAGCATAAAACTTTTGTTTTCTATCCTTAAGTTCGGTTAAAACAGGCATTGTCTTTGTATATAACACCTCATCGGAAGAACCAAAAGTAATTTTGTCCGCTTCGCCGAAATATTGTTTATCGTAGTATTTATCAAAACCTAAGGCAGGATATAAGGCAATCCGGTTCCAGAAGGAGACATCATTGGTATGCAAAGTAATGGTTTCATAACCAATCGTTTTTAATAGTCTTGGAAAGCTGGGAATGATTTTTTTGCCGAATTCCTTCGACATCACCTTGCTTCCCATAGGATAGATAGAGGTATTAATCATGAATTCAGCATCAGAGGTGTTGCCTTTTCCGATTTGCGAATTAAAGTTAGGGAAGTAAAAGCTCTCCTTCATCAAACGGTTTAAGTTTGGAGTAACCTCTTGATCCCCGATTGTTAAGCCTACGACAAAATTCTGAAAAGCTTCGAGCTGGACGATAATGATGTTTTTATCTTTAGCGACTCCGGCATATTTACGTTTTATCGGCTCTTGAATATCCTTTATCTTCTTAATATTGCTTAACGTTACACTGTTTAGGTCTTCAAATTCCTTATTGTTCTCGGCATAAACCGTCAACACCTCGAAGCTTAAAATCCCCATTTTCTCTGCCTTTTTCATTTCATTAATAATATCGTTGTTGTTGTGTATCCCTATGTTAACTAAAGCAGCAGCAAACAATACGAACAGAACACCCGATGTATATTTTTTCTTAACAGGAATTTCGATAAAACGGGGAGATTTTTTGATAACCACCCACAAGATTAGTATCAACAAATCCGCATAAACCAACAGAAACCCCGGCTTGATCAAGGATAAAATCATACCGGTTAACTCACCTATTTGATTAGCCTGAAATAAGTCGGTGTAGGTGATTAAGGTTCCATAATATTCGTGGTATAGAATGATCGTTAGAAAGACGGTGGAGAGCAGGAGGTTAAGCAATACATAAATAAGCGACTTTAACCTTTTACTAAAGAGGAATTCCACAATTCCCACAATTAGAAGTACCGGAACCAATTCTATCAAGAGGGTCTTCCAAAGCACCATTTCATCAAAAACCAGAAAACGGACAAAGCTTATTTTTGCTAAAAAAACAAGGGAATAGAAGAAGAATTGATTTCTGTAGAATAAGTGAATCTTGCTGTTCATGAGGCACCCCGATTGGTTATTATAAAGTATAATTATAATTTACAATAACTCAACTATCAATGATTATTCTATTCATTTTATTGACAGCTTAGCCGTTACCCGCCGATATGGGACATTTCTACCTTGTCCTTTTTTAAACCAGGCGTATGGTGCAGTCTATCCTCTGAATAACGGTCTTCTCTAACTTGCCAAATATGAGAGATCTTCTTTTCTAATGCTAAGTCTTCGCTTTCATCTCTAAGAAGGGTTCTAAGATCATGGCCTTGTGAAGCGAATAAACAAGTGTATAATTGCCCTTCTGCAGAAAGCCGCGCTCTTGTGCAGCTGGAACAAAAGGCCTGCGTGACGGAAGAAATGAACCCGATTTCCGCAGGGGTTCCTTTATAACGATAACGCTCAGCCACTTCTCCATAATAATTGGAATCCATTGCTTCCAGTGGGAATTCGGCATGAATTAACTCCATAATTTGTTTGCTGGGTACGACTTGATCCAGCTTCCAACCATTGCTGTTGCCTACATCCATATATTCAATAAATCTAAGGTTGTGTCCTTTCATACGAAAGTATTCGGACATGGGGAGAATGTCTTGTTCATTGATTCCTTTCTTAACCACCATATTAATCTTCACAGGCAGTCCCTCAGCAGCTGCGGCTTCAATACCGTCTAAAACAGGTTGAACCTTAAAACCTACTCCATTCATGAGCGAAAATCGTGTATCGTCCAAACTGTCCAGACTAACGCTGATACGTCTCAAATGAGCTGCCTTTAATGATTTGGCCATATCTTTAAGTAAAGAACCGTTCGTGGTTAAAGCAATATCGCGGATACCGGGAACCTCATGTATCATAGATATTAACAGAGGCAGTTGTTTTCTCAATAGAGGCTCGCCGCCGGTGATCCGTATTTTTTCCACGCCTAGCTTTGCGAACAGACGCACTAAGCGGGTAATTTCTTCAAAAGATAATAACTTATCCCTTTCTAAAAAAGGGTAGTCTTTGTTGAATATCTCTGCAGGCATGCAATAAGAACAGCGGAAATTACAGCGGTCTGTTACAGAGATTCTTAAATCCCGCAAAGGGCGGTTATATGAATCAGTAGGGGATAAATCGGGCATGTTATATAACCACCTTTACGATAACTTATTACTACAAATCTATTATACTACAGGGATTAGATAAAGGTTAATCAAATCTATGCCCGCATGACTGGCAGAATTTAAAATCAAGCAACACCGTTTTCCCGCATACACACTTTTTCTCATTCTTTACTTCCGTGATCTTCAGTTGTAAATCCAACATTTCTTTCTGTAACTCCATGATCTGTTCACTTCGAGACCTGATAGAAAGCTCAGCTTTAGATAAATCATTCTCCGTAAATGCCTTAAAAACAGACTCACCCAAATGCTTGAAATGATTCTCGATTTCTCTTTCTTTGGAGGAAATTTGTGATTTCAGCTTGGTCACTTCAACAGCTTGCTGCGCTTTTTTGGCCGTGTCCGACGCGCCTTGTTTCAATTTATCAAAAAATGTGGACATATGCATCTTCTCCTTTATTATAGAGTTCATAAAGAGACAGGACAAACTTTGTCTTGTTCCTCTATAGCTAATACTACAAGGGGATGCAAGGATTTAGACCTAATAAAATGATTATCCCCGTTCCAGAATTTAATCACCTTCAATTCTCTTGTTAAATGGGTCGTTTCTTGATAAAATACGGGTAATGGAGAAATGAGGGATCATCATGAACGCTATCCAACTACAAATTCCGGCCCAAGCCGAATATATTGATATTGTACGGCTGTGTGTATATGGACTGGGCAATACACTTGGTTTCACCTATGAAGATATTGAAGATATGAAGGTTGCGGCTTCGGAAGCTTGCAATAACGCAGTATTAAACGACCCTCAATTGGAAGGGCCGGGAAACATTGATATTTGTTTTGAGTCCGATGATTCGAGCCTCACGATAAAAGTGGTATACAACGGTAACACATACAAGGATGCTGATCCTCTAAGAAACGGTAAGCCGCTGCATGTTAATCATGTTAAGGATCTAAATTATGGAATGCTGGGACTTTATCTTATGCAAGCTTTAATGGATGAGGTTACTTTAAATACAAATGCTGACCATGGCACAGAAGTGATTATGAAGAAGTACAGCATGAAAGAAGGTATGGTATGAATTCGAATTCATCCAACCTCCAGCCTGATGAAATCATACAATTAATGAAGAACTATGCAGAGGATAATTGTAATGATTCCGCAACTGCTTTATTAATTCATTATGAGTCCATAGCCAAGATGACCGCCGCCAAGATGTCTTACAACAGGCCTGATCTTTATGAGGACTTGTACCAAGTAGCCCAAATGTCGCTGTTGCGATTGTTTAAACAATATAACAGTTCAATCGGTATTCAATTTGAAGCTTATGCAGTTAAGAGCGTGATTGGTAATCTCAAAAATTACTTAAGGGATAAGTCCTGGTATATCCAAGTGCCCAGACGAATTAAAGAGAAGGGCTTATTGATTCAACGAGCCGTAGATGAATTAACCGTAGCCTTAGAACGGTCTCCCAAGATTGAAGAAATTGCCAATCATCTGGGTTTAACACCTGAAGAAACCATGGAAGTGTTAAGCGGCCGAGAGTGTTACAATTATATATCTTTGGATACCCCCTTATCCAGTGAAGAGGATAGCTCCAGCATTGGAGACTTGATTGGCAGCCAGAGGGATGATTATCAGGCTTTAGAGAACCTGTTGGATTTACAAGAGGTTCTTGTTCATCTGAAACAGGAAGAGAAAACTGTCCTTTTTCTAACCTACAATGAAGGCCAGTCTCAACGGAATATAGCCCAACAACTGGGTATTTCCCAAATGAGTGTATCCCGCATCCAGAAGAGGGCACTTGAGAAGTTAAAAAATTATTTATCCGAGGATGGCATGGCCATGGATGGATAAACTGGTTATCTTATTCTCGATTTCTTCTTTAGTCACCGTACTTAGCAGCGAGAAATTGTAATTTAAAGATTTCCGCATATATTCA